>WAOY01000239.1 GCA_015520985.1 DHVE2 group archaeon | reverse complement strand
GGTATACGGCTCGCTCCGCTCACCCAAACCCTTACAGGCTTCGCATACCCGCCGGACGTTACCCCCACCGAAACCATAAAAACACATCTTTGATATAACACCCCATGCGCAAACTCCTCGCCGCCGCTGCCGTCGTGGCCGTGATCGTTGCCGCGGTGTTCGCTTTTTACCTGATGCATCCAGAGCGGCCCGCGGAGGAGATGCGAATTCATTCCTGGCTCTACCATCTGCAGAACGCAAGCCCAAGCGAAATTTCACGCACGGGGTTCCAGCTGGTGGTGATGGATTACTCACGGGATGGGACCGAGAAGGGAGAATATGCGAGGGAGGAGATAGAGAGAATGAAGCAGTCCGGCAAAATCCCGGTGGCGTACCTGAGCATCGGAGAAGCCGAAGACTACCGCTTCTACTGGAACTCTTCGTGGAACTCATCGCCCCCGGACTGGCTCGGAAAGGAAAACCCAGAATGGAAAGGCAATTACGCGGTGCGGTACTGGGAAGAGGAGTGGAAAAGCATACTGAAAGAGTACATAGACAGGATCGTGGGAGAGGGGTTCCAGGGCATTTACCTGGACAAGGTGGACGAGTACGAGTACTGGAGCTCAGAGAACAACGGCGAGGGCTTCAACCTGAGCGAGAGGGAAGCAGCGGAGAGAATGGCGCACTTGATAAAGGACCTTGCGAACTACACCAGGGAAGAAGCGGGAGAGGATTTCCTCGTTATCCCGCAGAACGGTGAAGGTATCCTCGAATACGACAGTTCCCTCCTCTCCATAATTTCCGGGTGGGGCGCCGAGAACCTCTTCTACAACGGCACAAGCCCATGGAGCGCAGAGGATATGAGGTGGATAGAGGAGCACCGACTGCGGTACCTGGACATGGTGGTTTCCCGCGGCAAATTCGTGCTGAGCGTGGACTACGTGGACGACGGCAGCGGGTACAGTGGGGAAAACAGAGATAGGATAGAGGACTACCGCGCCAAGGCACTGAAGCACGGCTTCGTGCCGTACGTCGCCCGGGATGACAGGATGCTGGATGAAATCAACACCATCCCGGGGGTGCAGGGGTGAAGGCGCACCATTAATATACAAGCAAAGCCATTACATCATGTGGGCGATAAGGAAAGGAAAGAGGTTACCGTCGAGGTCGTCGTGGGAGATTACCGCTACACTCTCCCGCGGGAGATGAGCGAACTGGATGACTTTGTGCTGAAATTCGTGAGAATCTTAAATGATTTGAATATAAATTATGCAGTTGTCTCGGGCTACGTGGCCATCCTTTTCGGGAGGAGCAGGCTCTCTGAGGACATTGATGTTCTTGTGAAAAAAATGGATTACGGAGCGTTTCTGAAGCTATGGAACTCGCTATCGAATGATTTCTGGTGCATTATCACCGACGACCCTGAAAATGCCTATAAGAGGTATCTACTATCGAACACGGCTATAAGGTTCGCATTGAAGGGCGAGGTCATACCAAACATAGAAATAAAATTCCCAAAAACTGAAATGGAAAATTGGGTGATAGAAAATACCGTAGATGTTAAGGTAGGGGACGAGAGGATCAGCGTATCAAATATAGAGGCTCAAATTGCGTTTAAGCTGTATCTTGGAAGTGAGAAGGACATAGAGGATGCCATTCACCTTTACACACTCTTTAGAGAGGGATTGGATGAAAAGCTGCTCCAGAAATTCATAAATGCGCTGAATGTGAATAGCGTTGCAAGGAGGTATCTTTATGGACTTACCGGAAATTGACTTAGAAGAACTGAAAAAGCTTAAAGAGAAAAACTTCGAAGAGCGGCTGGAATTCATAAGATTGTACGTGCAATGGCTAAGGAAAAACAGGGTGAAGATCGAGAAGATAAGGTGAATCACGCGCCAAGCCGGGAGAGTATCTCGGAGACGAGATCATCTACTCCTTCCCCCGTCTTCGCGGAGATCTTGATGCGCGGGGAATCTACGCGAATCAAATCCGCCTTGTTCTCCACCTCCAGCACGGGGATTTGGAAATCCCTTCGCACTTCTTCCAGGAGTTTGAGCTGCTCCCCCACGCTGTACCCGCAGGTCTCGGAGGGGTCCAGGAGAAAGACTATGAGGTTCGCCAGGTACTTCAGGGCGAGAATCGCCTGCTTCTCGATCCTGTTCCTCCTCTCCAGAGGCCTGTCCAGGAGGCCGGGGGTGTCTATTATCTGAATCCTCCTGCCCCTGTACTCCAAATGTCCGAGCACTATGCCCTTGGTGGTGAAGGGATAACTCGCAATTTCGGGCTTGGCGGAGCTTATCCTCGCGACCAACTCGGATTTCCCCACGTTCGGGTACCCGGCGATGACCACCGTGGGTATCTCGGTATCCACGTCCGGCAATTTGCGCATGACGTCGCGCGCGTGATTGAGGTACCTCAATTCCTTATCTATGTCCTTCAGGATCGAGGCGGCACGGCCGTAGAACTCCCTGCGAAGACGGAGGATGTCCTCCACCTTCCCCGCACCTTTCACACGGGATGCGTACTTCGCTGCGAAGCTCTCAATCCTCCCCGCGGCCCAGTTCACCGAGGATAGGCTCTTCTTGTACTGGTCTTTATCGAGGAGCAGGTCCAGAAGTGAACGGTAGAAGGGGTGGAGTTTGTTGATGTACGGGAAGGAATTCACATATTTGCGGAGTGTGTCAACCGCGACGTCCCTTGCCGTATATATCTTCGCGATGCTCAGGTTCTTCTCCATGGCCAGGCGATTTTTGGAGTAGCCCACCTCTACCTTCTTCGCCCTGCGGAACATCTTGTCGATTATCTCCTCCGAAGTGAGCACCGTGGGTATATCGCGGAACACAGCGGTATAAAAGATC
>WAOY01000238.1 GCA_015520985.1 DHVE2 group archaeon | reverse complement strand
TTACCGTACAGATGCAGGGAAAGGGAGGAGATTCCGACGGAGCCACCTATCGCGGAGAAAGCGATCTTCTCGACGTACAAGTTGGAAGCTCCAATGCTCACATTCTCAGGAGACCTGGTGTAACCTTCAACGTTCAGCACGAAGGAATTCAAAGAGCCGGGAGTCGCTGAGGAGCCGTTGCTGATGTACCAGTCCGAGGCGCGATCCCTGTCCACACCGTTGGGGATCAATGACACACTTCCCCCGGCGTAAGGCGCGGGTGCGCAGCCCCATGCGCCCCTCCCATCGAGGGTGAAATTCACACCAGAGGGTGGCGTATCAATGTCAATATCCCCCGTGGCCCTAGCGTAGGCCACGTAGTCAATGTAATGGCCATTGTAAACCAGGAGGACATCGTCGCCATCATCGTTCCACATCTCGCTTATCGAAGTGTAAAGGGTCGCATAGCCGGAAGAGAAGTCGTAGACGTCGCTCCCGCCTCCGGAGTAAATGACGAGGTACTTGCCCGGAGGCATGGCATAGAGACCATCGGGGATGCGGTACGTGTTTCCGTCCTGATCAGTTAGAACCCATCCGTTCAGGTAAACGTTCTCGGAGCCTGCGTTGTAAAGCTCCACCCACTCATCGTTCCCGCTCCCAACCGAGGATATTTCGTTGATGACGATCCTGAGAGGGGTGCGGTAAAAGTGAACCACGATGCTCTCATCGCCGGTGATGAAATAGGAGGTGTTGTCGTAGGTGTAAAGGCCGGAGGGGACGTCAACGGTAACGTAGGTCTGGTTGTCGCATATATCCTCGAAGAACGGGTGATTCTCGTCCAGCGGGATATCTCGCTGGGTCCCGAACTTGTAGTAGTGGACCCACGCGGTATCCTCGGACTGCAGCCCAGTAACGGAGACAGATATCTCGCGCATATCGCGCACATCGAAGTGGAAAGTATAGGCACCGTATCCCGCTTGCCTCTTAATCACGACGTAGTAGTATCCTGTGGGATCGCTGGATGAAAGGCGGTAAACCACGCTCTCTATGACCCCATCACCCACGTGGGCCGCAGAGGCGATATTGTTCCCGTTTGGGTCGTACAGGTACACGTCGTAATCGGCGTTCTGATTCGGCGTAACCTGAAACACAATGGTCTGCTTGTTCGCAATGTCGTTCTGGTCAATGTTGAACTCCCAGGTGTCCTGGGGGTCGTTGTAGTTGGTCTTGCCGTTGTACTCGGTTATCAGGTATCCCGCGCCGTCCTCCCCCCTTGTAACCTCCCGGGGATTGTTGTCGGAGTCGCTCTCCACGTAGAACCAAATATCAGCCCAGCCATCGTCACCGCTGGTCTCCGCGTAAGGCACTGAGGTATCACCGCTCCATGTCTTGGTCACGGTGTTGTAAGTTATCGTGAAGGACCCGTAATCGTCATCGCTGCCGCAGGCGGCTGAGTCATCTTCGTAAACATGGACGGTGATCTGTACCGTGGTTGATGTAACGTAGGCGGTGAATGTTGCGTCTCCGGACCATGAGTCCTCGTCTTCTGGTCCGGTGAAAGTCCATCCACTGCTTCCAATATAAATTTTCATATAGATATCGTTCCCGGAGTAGCAGTCAGATTCGCCGGAATAGTAATCCACGATGTGCAAGGTGACATTGATCCCCGCACGGTTCCGGGTGGAATCCTCCGCGGAATATCCCGGTTTAACGCGGGGAGTGAGCGGTGCCTTGAATGGCCCCAGCTTCGCATCGTCTATGCTCTTTATGCCGTATGCAATCAGGAAGGCGAGTTTCCAATTGTCTATATCCCCGCTCAGCTTATAGGCAAGCCACTCGAGATGATTTATAAGAGTCTCATTGTACCAGTCTTCGCTGTACCAGAAATTCCTCTCAGACGAATTGACCTCCTTCTCATACCTTACCCGGTACTTCTCCAGGGAGTTTAGCCAGTGGAGAACCTGCCACCCTCTGCGCTTCTCCGTCAGGTGCGCCCACTCGTACTCTATAATTTTCTCGCTGAGAAGCTGGGTCCTGAAAACCGGGCCATTCTTCAAGGCAAGCTGCTGGTGGAAGTACTTCTCCTCCATGCAGTTCTCAACATTTCCGTCCACGAAGTCCCCGGGCTTTACAGGAGAGTCGTCGTATCGGGGATCCAGAGCGTTCTGCGAGTTCACCCAATCTTTCAGCCTTGCCGGGTCATAATCATCGAGGTATGTGGCCATCTCCCTGAGGAACTGGGATCGGGTCAACGGAGATTCAGAAAAATGCGGGATCTGCGGATGGGTGAACTGCACTGATATGGTATAAAATAGAGTAGCCGATAACAGCACAGCCAGCGCGACTGAAACGAAACGTTTCATTAGCGAAAATATAGGTAATCCAGTATTTATCACTTTCGCAGACCACACGGGCGAAAAAATTAAGTGCGGAATGACGATTAGTATCGGGGGTTCCCGGAAGTTTCGACACTCCAGGAACCACTGTGAAATTCGTGGAGACAATGAGGTACCGAATACCCCCAGAGATAAGGGGGGTGTTCGGCAGCGATCCGGTCAGTGTGGTGGTGAGAGGCGAGTATGACACGCATTTCACGGAGATTGCGGAGTACATAGCCCGCAACGTTTCCAGAGAGGAGCGCATTTACATATACTCTTTCAGAGACGGGGAAGTTGTAAAGGCCAGCGGTGATGGCCGGGAGGACTTTGAGCCCAGGTACATTGACAACTTCTCCCTTCACCATTCCGTGGAGAAACTTAAAAGGCTCTACGTTTACGCCAGCAGGATAGAGAGAGGTGGCATTCTGCTGATACGTGACATAGACGAACTGGTGATTGATTACAAGATGCGCCACGACGAGGTGAGCGTGGAGGAACTGGTCTACCTCCTGCATCAGGACCTTGTGAGGAACGGTGGGATAAACATATTCATCCCCACAACCAAAGGAGACGAGGAGATACGTATAATCCCGGATTGCTTCCTAAGCGTGTCCTCCGAGAAGGCCGGGGGATACGGGATAGAGAGTTTCACCGTGGAGCATCTAAGAAAAAGGCGCGTAAGAAAGAAGTACATCATCGGCGTATCCGGCAGGAAGTTCTACTTCTACGCACCGTCTCACAGGATCCGGGAGGGGAGGATCAGGTTCACCATCTCCGGAGATATAATCTCCACAGGTATTGCTGACCTGGACGTATACCTAGGCGGGGGGCTGAGCGCAGGGAGCTACAACATCATCGAGATAACAGGAGATGTGCCGGAGGAGGTGTATCAGCCCCTAATCGTGAGCACGGCCCTGGCAAACGTGAAGGCCCGGAGAGGCGTGGTAATTGCACCCTCGGAGAGGTTCTCATCGGAAGATTATTACAACTACCTGAAGGACTACCTGGAGGAGGGGGAGAGGAGGTACCTGAAGATAATAAAGAGCACTCCCCTCGTGGAGAGAGAGGAGCATATGGTGGATGGATTTTCAAGGAACCCCGAGGACAGGCACGAGGTCTGGAAAACGGTCATGCAGTATCTCAACAGGATAAGCACCGGGCCCGTCGTGGACATCACCGAGTACGGAACCATAGAGGCAACCTACTCCGGTGAAGACCTTGTGAACCTGGTTAACCTCGGAATAAACTGGCTCAGTGAGTGGGGCGACGTTGGGATAGGAATACTGCCCGAGGAGAGCGAGGTAAAAAGAAAACTCCTCTACCTGGCCAAGACGTACCTGAGGATCTACGAGCTGCACGGAGTGTACATGATTGAGAGTGTGAAACCCAGGAAGGCACCTAGGATCATGGTGATGGAGGATCGCGAGGGCATAACTCTGAGGCTCCGGAAGGTGGTACAATGATACCCACGTCCGCGAAGTTTGATCACCTGCTCGGAGGGGGATTCTCGCCGGGTAGCAACATATTCTTCATCGGAAAGGCGTTCACGGGGGCAAACACCTTCTCCCTGTACCTGATC
Organism: DHVE2 group archaeon; assembly: GCA_015520985.1. Lineage (GTDB taxonomy): Archaea > Thermoplasmatota > Thermoplasmata > Thermoplasmatales > Aciduliprofundaceae > JAADDK01. The sequence continues at coordinate 1,284 of WAOY01000238.1, read as the reverse complement.
GCCAAGGCCCTGGAGAGGGGCGAGGGGGCGATAATAGTCACCGTGGACAAGCCTTACACTTCTGTTCTGGAAAGATTATCCTCCTTCACATCCAAAACGGAGGGGGTTCACTTTATAGACCTCTACTCCATCCCCACACAGTTCCTGGACTTCGATCACAGAGACGGTAGAGCCACGCTTCTGGAGAACAGGAAGGATCTGGAAACCCTCCTCAACGTGATAATGAGAAGGGCAGACGTATTTGAAAGGTACAGAATAATGATCCCTGTGTCCTCTCTCCTCCTCTTCGTCCCCGCCCTGGGGATGTCCGCCTTCGTGGAGAAGGTGAGCGCCATGGTCCGCAGGGACGGAATGCTCGGCTTCTACACCCTCAACTCCGGGATGCACGATGAGAGGACCATAGAGATGTTCAAGAGGCTCTCCGACGGGGTGCTGGAGTTCTCCGAGAGGGAAGGAAAGCATTACTTCCGTGTGCAGGGCATACCGTCGGCCATGACCACCAACTGGGTGGAGTTCAGGATAGAGCGGGGAGGGGTGAGCATTGAATCCTTCACCATATCCAAGATACGCTGATCGGAGAGATGTGTGATGGCATGCGGCGTGGACGAGGCAGGACGAGGCCCGGTGATAGGCCCCATGGTCATCGCCGGCGTGTGCGCAAATCGCGAAGATCTGGAGAGAATAGGGGTCAGGGACTCCAAGAAACTGAGCCCGAATAGAAGGCGCTTTCTCGCGGATGAGATAAGGAAGATCGCGGACAGGGTCGTGGTGCGGGTCATAGAACCGGAGGAGATAGACAGGATGCGCCAGGAGATGACCATAAACGAAATCGAGGTCCTCCTCTTCGCCGACGTGATAGAGGAACTTCACGGCAACGTGATATATGTGGACGCCGCAGACGTGAACGAGTCCCGCTTCTCAGAGGAGATACTCTCGCATCTGAGCTACCGTCCGAAAATCATCTCGGAGCACAAGGCGGATGCGAAGTACCCAGAGGTGAGCGCTGCGTCCATAATCGCCAAGGTAGAGAGGGACAGGAGAGTGGAGAAGATAGCGGAGGAGATAGGAGACTTCGGCTCCGGTTATCCTGCGGATCCGCGCACATACGAATTCTTGAGGAAATACTACCGCGAGCATGGCGATCTGCCGCCGCACGTGCGCAGGTCGTGGAAGAGCGCTAAGAAGGTCATCCGCGAAGCGAAGCAGAGTAACTTGGAGGATTTTTGAAAGCAGAAATACCTTTATAAACAGCTAACAATACCCATATAGGTTAGTGGGGATGGT
>WAOY01000237.1 GCA_015520985.1 DHVE2 group archaeon | reverse complement strand
CACCAGTATGGGGTCCTTGGTCATATCTATTCCGAAGCGCTTGTACATGCGGTACATGGCGTCCAGGTTCTTTCTTATGGCTCCTTCTCCGTGGAGCATCTCTATCATGGGTGAGTCGAGCCAGACGCCCTTCATGCCCGTGGGAGTCGTAACGCAATTGCCGCGGCCATAGCATTCGCGGATGAATGCGGCCGCTTCAACATCCCTGGGCTCCAGGGGGAACACGAAGGGCTCTCCGTACTTGTTCACTGGCGTAGCTCCCATGCCTCGGACCTTCTCCGTGATGAGCAACCCCACGATCTGCTCCGGATACGCGGCTCCCGTGGGGTGATACTGCACCGAATCCAAATCACGGAGCCTAGCACCGGCGCGGTATGCCATTACGAGGCCATCCGCTGTGGCACCGTAGTGATTCGTCGTGGGGAACCCCCTTATGTGCAACCTGCCCCAGCCGCCGGTGGCGAGCACCGTTGCCTTGGCGCGGACAACGTAGTACTGCTTCGTCTCCATGTTCCAGAGTATCGCGCCTCCTATCTCACCATCATCGGTGGTCAGAAGTTCAACGGCGGGCGTGAATTCCAGCACGGGTATCCCTATATTGCGCGCCTCGTCGCGTATGACGCGCATTATCTCCATTCCCGTGTAGTCCTTGGCGGAGTGCATCCTCATCCTCGATGTGCCTCCGCCCCACCTCTCTATGAAGTTGCCATTCTCATCGCGGTCGTACATCACCCCGAGCTCCTCGTGCCACTTGATTATGAACGGTGCATCCTCTGTGAGGGCTTTTACGAGCTCATGCTTATTGGCGAAGTGCCCGCCTCCAACAACGTCAAGGTAGTGTATCACCGGGGAGTCCCAGGGTCTGTCCGCGGCCTGGATCCCTCCCTGGGCCATCATGGAATTCGCATCTCCATGCCTGAGCTTCGTCGCTATGAGTATATTCTCGGGCTTTACCCCCTCGTAGTATGCCCAGAGGGCGGCGACGGTTCCTGCGCCTCCACCGCCTATAATAAGGACGTCCACATCGTAGTCGATATCGTTGAGGTCAACGTCGTCCGGATTCAAAGCGGGATACGCTTCCAGGATATCTGCAACTTCGTTCGGTACGATTTCGCCCTTGTTCACGCCTACCTGCAGTTCCCTCTTTCCTCCAGGCGCATAGTCTGGATGGAACTTGTTCAGCAGTTCTTCCCTCTCTTCCAGGGACATCTTCAGCTCGATTTCCTTCTCCTTCTCCTTCACTCTCCTGTCCCTTGTCTTCTCCACCATCTCTATGCTCTCGCGCATATACTCCGGGTATCCTCTTATGAGCTTCAGGGTCATTTCAATCTCCTCCCTTAATGGCAAGGGGGTCTTCAATCAGTTTTTCCTCCTTCTCCCTCACGCGCTTCGCGTAAAGTTCCTTGAACTTCTCGGGCTCCTCCTCGCGCATCCTGCGGAGGATTTCGTAGCCCTTCTCGTACATGCCGCTCTTTATCTCCTCGAGCCTGCGATCCAGCCACTTGCCCTTCTTCACCATATACTTGCCGTATATGCGGCGCGCTAACTGAGCCATATGGTAGTGCTGGATCTCCGCGGGGCAGCGCAGAGTGCACAGGCCGCACTGGATGCAGTCGAAGCTCAGTTCGGCCACCTTCTTTATGTCCCCGCGAATTCCGTACTGGATGTAGTACATCACGTCCAGCTCCTGCGGGCATGCCTTGGTGCATGTGTTGCAGGAGACGCAGCGGGCAATTTCGGGGTAGTATTCCAGGAGAACAGTGGGCGATGGCTCAATCTCCTCGAGATTGTACGTTGCCTTGTTGGCAGGCACGAAGGGTATCTGGGCGAGGTACATCCCGTCCTCCACGGTGGTCTGGCAGGCCAATGCGGTGCGGAACCTGTACTCCCCCTTCTTACGGTATATCGTAGCGCAGGCGCCGCAGAAGCCAGCGCGGCACCCGGCGCCCCTGATGTACCGGTATCCCGCGTACTCAAGGGCCTTCATTATCGTAAGACCCGCCGGAACCCTGTAGGGCTTGCCCATCACGTATATGGTTACCCAGTGCTCCACCTCCTCGGGAGGGGATGCAGCCTTCTTTATCTCCTCCATGACCTTTTCGCTGTCCACGTCAAGCAGTTCAACCTTCTTCTTCTCGGCCATCACTCCTCACCCCCGAATAGGCCCTCGAACTCGTGCAGTTCGTCCTCGCGGAAGTCCATAACCGGCGGGATGTCGTCGTTAACGCCGGGCTTGTAGTTGAACACCTTCTGCAGCTCGTTGCCCACGATTCCGAAGAGGCGATACAGGGGGATGTCCATCGGGCACGCCTGCTGGCAGAGCCCGCAACCGATGCAGGAGGTGCCCATGTGGATCAATCTGCCAATGTGGAACAGCGCCTTGTCCGTTGGGAGCCTTATGCCGTCCTTGTCGTCTGCCCAGTTGAAGAACTTGCTGGACTCGTAGTCGAACACGGTGCGGTCCTCGAAGAAGCACTCCTTGCAGAAGCAGATGGGGCACATGTTCTTGCAGTTGTGGCAGTTCAGGCACGAGGAGAGGAAGTCCTCAAGTCCCTTTCTTCCGCCCCTTATGCGTTCCTTCTCGTACCACTCCTCTCTCCTCTTCCTGTGCTCCTCAACCCAGGCGTCGGCGTCGCGGGTTCCCTCCTGTATGCCCATGTCCGCGAGGAACTTCCTCCCCTTCTCGCTCAGGGCGAAGAAGACAGGCTCGTCGGTGTTGACGAGCCCGAGCCCTATGTCACCGACGTTGGGTATCGGCGTCGGGTACTCGCAGACCTTGCACGCCTCGCGTATCTTGTTGCTCTTTCCCCCCTTCTTTATCTCCCCGAGCAGTTCCTCAGCGGTGGTTGGCTCGTACTTGAATGTCCTCGCGTGGATCGTGCCGGGGCAGTCGTAGCTCAGCACGATTATATTCTCGGGGTTTATCTGGTTGAACTTCACCAATTCCTTGTAAGTGCGCGACTCGCAGGGCCTGAGAATCGCGAGGAGTTTCCTCTCCGACTTCTTCAGCCTGGTTATCCTGCGAAGCATGTCAGCGCCGTTCCACTGCATCACGGGCGCTATGGGCGTTAGCTTGTCCACATCTTCCTTCTTCGTTATGAGCGCATACGTGTACGAGTCCTTGGTTGCCGCGGGAGCCATCACCGCTTCGATGAGCCCCTTCTCGAAGGCGTCCTTCATGAACTTTTTGAGCATGTCGTTCTCACTCAATCTCTTCACCTCCCAGGGAGTCAAGGTACTTGAAGTCCGACGGACCCTTATTCCTGATGTACTCCGTGTACTCGTTCATCACCCTGGCGAACTTGGGGCCCTCGCTTCCCGATATCCATTCTAAAAGGACCCGATCCTCGTCGAATCCCAGGGATCTAAGCACTGTCTTCACGATCGCTATTCTCCTCCTGGCCTTGTAGTTCCCCGTTATGTAGTGGCAGTCGCCCGGGTGGCATCCTCCCAATATGGTGGCATCTGCGCCTTCCTGCAGGGCACGGATCATGTACACAGGGTCCACGGTTGAAGAGCACATCACCCTGATGGGCCTGATGTTCGGCGGGTAGTGCAACCTCGAGGTACCCGCCAGGTCCGCTGCAGCCGAGGTACACCAGTTGCAGAAGAAGCCCACTATCACTGGCTCAAACTTTTTCTCGCTCATTTTACTACCTCCTTCAACATTTCGAACACTCCATTCGCATCATACGCTTTTATCACGGCGGCTCCGCTCGGGCAAACGTTGGCGCACGCGCCGCAGCCGTAGCAGAGCGCCGGCCTGACCTTGGCAATCTTATCCTCCTCGTCAATATACCTCGCACCGGAGAAGCAGGCGTCCACGCAGATACCGCAGCCCGCGCATCTGCGCGGGTTCGTGACGCTAACGAATTTACCAGCTGGGGTTACTATATCCCTCATCAGATACGTGGCACTCTGCGCCGCGAAGCCCGCCTCCTCAACTTCCTCCTCTATGCTCATGGGCCTGTGCGCCAGGCCCGCGATGAACACTCCACCAAACGCTTCTTCCAGGAGGGTGAACTGTATGCCCGCCCTCTCCACCCACTCGCGGGGCTCCTCGGCGAAGAAGAAAAAGCCCTCGTCGTCTAGACGCATGCCCAGGAACTCCGCTATGCGCCTGTTGTACTCCCTGGGCTTCACGTAAGCGATTGGCTTTCCTTCGCCCTTCTTTGCGTTGGGCGGATCGATGTCCAGGAGGGAGTATGACTTCATCAGGTCGTACGTGGCTTCGACGCCCTTCCTCTTGGCGTAGATCGAGGCGAGGGATGCGTGCAGGGTGTTCCCGTCGAGGCGCGATGTGATGTGGCTTCCCTCTTCGATTATGTCCCCACCTGTCGCGATGATGAGCACTCCCGCCTCTATCTCCTCGCCCCCTGCTTTAATCTTGAAATTGCCTATGTATCCCTCTATACCCTCCACGCTTGCCTTGATCCACTTGACCCTCTTGAGAACGCGATCCTTGAGAGAGTTGTACCATTCGTTGAGTTCTTCCTCGCTCATGTTGAGCACGTTGGGCTTCACGCCCGTCGCGTTGCTCGGCTCGTCGAACTCCTCCGCGATTATGGTGACGAGGGGTATCTTGTCCACAAGGTAGTCCGCCGCGATGAGGGCTGCAAGGCCCCCACCTATTATCACTATGCCCTTCTTGGTACTCTCAACGGGGATATCCACGTAGGTGTTCTTCCGGGCCTTGGCGATGGCAGCGTTCATCATCGCGTTTGCCTTGCGGTCATCGGCCCCCACGCGGGATGCGTACTCGCGTAGCTGGACGAGTTCAATGTATGACGATGGAATTCCTGCGCGGTTCGCCACCATTTCAAGCATCGCCCCGCGGAGCGCCGGGGAGCATGCTCCAAAGACCACGCGGTTTATTCCCTTCTCCTTTATCTCCCTCGCTATCTCCTCGGCGTGGAGGCAGAGGAAGTCTTTCTTTATGACAAAATCCGCATCCACATCTATGTTGAGATTCCCGGTGGCGCACTCGCAGATGAACGCGCCGACCTTGGGGTTGAAGTCGTCGCGTATGAAGTTCATCTCCCCCATCTGGGGCATCTCCGGGGGCTTGAGGTACTTCTCCGCCTGGGGCACGATTGCAGTACCATGGTATATCGCCTGGGCGCTCCCAACGGGCTTCACGAATTCACCAATAGCAAATACACCGTCGCGCATGGTTTCCAAACTAAATGGCCTGGTCTTCGCGAATCCATTTTCGAGTTCTATGCCCGCGGCCTTCGCAATTTCATTCCAATCCTCCGGGATCTTCTGCCCGGGCATAACAGTGAATATGTCGAGATGAATCCCGTTCACCTTGACGCCATTACCGTCCTGCTCGACCTTGATATCGTCTATCAGGTGCACCTGTATGCCCTTCTCAATGGCCTTGTCGTAGAGGACCATCTGGTTGTGCCCATACAGGCGAATTTCCTTGAGGAATATGTGTATGCCCAGATTCGGGTCTATCTCCCTCATGTTGAGGGCTTCCCTGAATATTATCACCTGCTCCTCGTAGGAGCCAAGGTATCCAGGGAATCCGGCTGGGGTGAAGAACCCGATGGCGCGGGGATACTCCCCGTCCGCAGTCTTGAGGAACCTGTAATCCACGCCCTTGCCCCGGAACATCCAGGCGAAGTCGCGGAAGGACAGAACGTTCTTGAGACCTCCGCCGAACTTCTCGTCCACCTCTTCCGGCTCGTACTCGGGGGAGAGTATCACGGCGTCAACCGTAACTTCAATTTCCTCCTCCCTGGGAACCTGAATTGCCCCCACGGGGCAGACGTCCAGGCATTCCTCAGCATTCTTAATCATCCTCATCCCGGGCCCGAGGGGCATGGGTATGAACTTCACGTCGCACTTCTCGTGGCAGATGTCGCACCCTATGCACTTGAACTCATTCACACTCTGTGGCCTATGCCTGAACTTCACCTTGAAGTTTCCGGGGCCTCCCTCCACGCTGATCAATCTGGAATTGTGGTAGAATTCGATATTGCCTGTCATGTTAGCCACGGTCAGCAGGATGCCCTTAGAGTAACCGTTGAGTATATCCCTTGGCTGCTGCCACTGCATCTGCGTGAACTTGTGCCAGAGGAACTCACCCCGGTTCAGCAATATTACTTTATGCCCCGCCCTGGCGAAATTCGCGGCGGCGCGGTAAGAGGCGAGGGATGTGCCGAAGATGAGTACCTTTCCCATTTAGAACACCTCCGCAAGCACGTCCACGGCGCGAATCACCTGGCTCTTCTTGAAGTTCACCACCTGAATCGCAGTCGTGGGACAGTTTGCGCTGCACGCGCCGCATCCTTCACACAGCGCCTCATTCACCACGGCAACGTGCCTTATGGGATCGATGGAAATCGCACCGTACGCGCACTGGTCCTTGCATCTTCCGCAGCCTGCGCAGATCTCGGTGTCGACCCTTGCCAGCAGCGGCTCCTTCTCCAGCTGCGGCTTGGACAGAAGAGCCATCGCCTTTGCGGCGGCACCGCTTCCCTGGGATACGCTGTCCGTGATGTCCTTTATGAACTGAGCAGCGCCGGCGATGAACACGCCACCCACAGGGGTCTCCAGGGGCCTGAGTTTCAGGTGCGTCTCCTTGAGCCAGCCCCACTCATCGTAGGGGATGCGCAGCTTCTTCGCGAGTTCCTTAACCGTTGATGATCCCTTGGCGGCGGTGGCGAGGACAACCATGTCCACGTCCACTTCCACGATCCTCCCGGTGAGCGTGTCCACGCCCTGCACGCGGTACTTATCTCCGACCTTGTAAACCTTGGAGACCTTGCCTCGGATGAAATTCACGCCGTACTCCTCCTTGGCGCGGTGGTAGAACTCCTCGTAGCCCTTGCCATTCGACCTGATATCTATGTAGAAATCGTAAACGGCCGTATCGTGGAGCGCATGCTTGACGAGCATCGCCTGCTTTATGGTGTACATGCAGCATATCCTGGAGCAGTACGGCACGCCGTTCTGCGGATCGCGCGAACCTACGCAGTGCACGAACGCTATGCTCTCCGGGATCTTGCCGTCGGAAGGCCTCCTCGGGATCCCAGCGGTGGGACCCGAAGGAGCAAGGAGCCTCTCAAACTGCAGGGAGGTTATCACATCTGGATACTTGCCCCCGAGTTCGGGGAATGCTTCGGCGGGCATCACCTCGTAGCCAGTGGCTACTATTATCGCGCCCACCTTCTCCTCAACGTACCAGTCCTTCATCTGCAGGTCTATGGCCTTCACGTCGCAGACTTCCACGCAAAGGCCGCACTTGGCGCAACCTCCGCATCCGAGGCACCGCTTAGCCTCGTCCACGACGTCCTCGTCGCTGTACCCTAGGTTGAACTCCTTGAACGTCGTCTTCCTCTCCTCCATGCTGAGCTTCATGGTCTCGTGCCTGGGCGCCGGATATGCCAGTTCGCGATAGCCCTTCAGGTTGGACTTCATCTCTATGCGCACCTCTTCCATCTCCTCCCCTTCCAGGTAGTGCGCCACGTTCTTCGCAGCCCATCTTCCATAGGCGGCTGCGTGAACCCAGTCCCAGGCACCTGTCACAGCATCTCCGGCTGCGAAGACCTTCGGGATGGATGTCTGCATAAACCCGTTGACCTTTATGCGATTCCTCTCCGTCTCAATTCCGAATTTCTCGGCCCACGAAGCGTCGGGGACTTCTCCCACGGCGAGGATCACGATGTCCGCTTCCATCTCCACGAACTCGCCGGTGGGTATAGGCTTTCTTCTCCCGCTCTCGTCCTTCTCGCCCAGGCGCATCTTCTCCAT
>WAOY01000236.1 GCA_015520985.1 DHVE2 group archaeon | reverse complement strand
GATGTGTATAAGAGACAGTGTTGAACCTCTCATCGAAGTTCAGATTGTCGTTCCATATGCTCCACGAGTCCCAGCCGTTCTTGTTCCTGTCCGAGGACTTGTGGTCCGCGATATAGACGAGGCCGCCACCGCTGTGCACAAAGTTCACGATGGCATCTATCTCTTCGCTTGAGAACTCATCCTGAGGTTCCGGGATGACGAAAACTTTGTATCCCTCGAGGTCCGATGCGGTAATGGTTCCGCTACCCGTACCCAGGGAGTCCACCACGAACCCCTCGTTCCTAAGCGCGTCCGCAAAGTCGGAATATGCGCCGTCTATGCGCCAGTCCGCATTCCCTGCGTCTTCGTCCTTTGTGAAGTCAAAGAGTACCTTGACCACGTCGCTTCGCACATGCGTATTTGTCCGCTCGTCACCGCTGGAGTCATACCCGGTGAAGAGGGCCGAGAGGAAAAGAATATCGAGAATTATCACGGCTATTATGATTTTCCAGTACTTCGAATTCCGCTTTGGCAAACTCAACACCGGTTGGGTATAGTAAAGCAACTATAAAAAGGGTTCTTCGCGGGAAATTATAAATAGGAGATTCGAGATTGGCAACAATGCGAAGCGTGGAGAGCACAATAGTGGCGTTGCTTCTCATCTTCATATTCCTGGGTGCTGGCATTTTCGTGTCCCTAACAGGGAGTACTGCGAATTCACGCGATTACTCTTCCCGACTCATATACCAGCAGGAGAGCGTGAGCTCGATAGAAGGCCGCGCAGTATCGGATCCATCTGCGATACCGTACCACAAAACGATGATGGTCACCTTCGGCCTCGGGGCAAGTGCGACTTCTCAGGTGATAACATGGGACGTGGGGGATTTCTCGGGCCTCCATGTTCCGGATCCGAAGGGGAATTACCAGCGGGGGATAAACAACTCCTGGTACGGCTCCACGGCGGTGCAGATGTATCAGGACTATGCGGGGATTCAACTCCACACATATTCAGCGGAGGAGCATCCCTCGAGCAACCTCGCAAATGCGCAACTTGCATACTGGTGGGAAGACGCAGATAACATGCGTGTATGGACAGGCGCTGATTCCGTGCTCAAGATGAGCATGTACTTCCAGGTTCCCAGGGTGTGGGTCGAAGGCAACGCCGTCGCCTACTCCAACGTCATTCTTCTTTTCAAGGATACAACCACTGGGAAATCTGTGTGGTACATCGTCAACGCCTTTGACACACGAGGGTCGAGTTCATTCAGCGAGTGGATTGGCTGGGACTCGGGCACCAACATCCCCATGGTGATATCCTACTTCGGGAGAGGCACGGAGTACGCATATCTCGGCCCTGGATCAAGCGTGGCAACCGGGGAAACCTGGAGTGGCTGGAGGTACTTAGAGTTCAGAATTTCGCGAGGAAACTTCACCAAGGCTATGGAGGACGTTAATTCCCAGTACTCCACGGGGATGTCCACGGACCCGGGGGATTACATAATAACGGAAATCACCGTGCAGGCGGAGATTTACTGGCCCAATGACGGCGAAAGCAACGGACACATCGGGGTGTCCATGCACCAGGTCTCCCTTGAAGAACTCAACTCTGCGATTCCCGAGTTCCCGTGGATGCGATCATCTTGACAGTTCCAGGAGCGCCGAGTTCTCGAAGAACATCTCGCACTCCTTTCCCCTCACAGGCACTATGCCGAGATGCTCGAGCTTCGCGGGCGAGCATTCCAGGAGCGATGGATCCTCTTCCAGGGGGAGGGAGAAGTCCCCGGATGAAATCGCGATCACCCCCTCTGCGTTCTCCACGCCGCAGAGCGCAAGGGCTTCCCTTATCTGCCTTCTGCCGCTGAGGATTAGCATCAGTTCGAGGTGCCGCTTCCTGGCTATGTTCTTTCCCCTCTGAAATGCGTCAATCATCTTGAGGAACGCGTACTCCGCATGCTCCCGCGACCCCACGCAGAGGTGGTTAACCACGTAGATCCCTCGATTTGCCAGTTCCTCCGCCTCCTCCGCGCTCATCGTTCCGCGATAGCCCTTCACGATCACGCGTATCCCTCTATGCTCTCGAACTTCTTGAGCAATTCCTCCTTCTTGGGACAGTCCTTGAGAGCATGCTTCAGGACCTCGTCCACGGTGCTCACGGGTATAATTTCAATCTTGCCCTCGTGCTCCTCGTCCAGTATCACATCCGGCAGATTCGCTTTGGGGATTATCACCTTCTTAAGGCCAGCTTCGATCGCTGCCTCCACCTTCGCTGTCACGCCGCCCACAGGAAGAACGTGGCCCCTTATGCTCAACGAGCCAGTCATCGCTATGCTCTGGTCAACGGGTATTCCCTCCAGAGCCGAGACTACGGCTGTAGCGACGCTTATGCTCGCACTGTCCCCTTCGACTCCCTCGTAAGTGCCTATGAACTGTATGTGCACGTCGTAGTTGGTTATGTGCTTCCCGAAGTACTTCTTGATAATCGCCGAAACGTTCTCCACGGCCTCCTTCGCAATCTCCCCGAGCTTACCGGTGGCTATCATACGGCCCTGATCCTTGGACTGCGCAGGAGTAACTTCGGCCATGATTGGTAGGACGATGCCTGAATACTCGGCCATCCCGCTTCCCGCGGAATACACTGCGAGGCCGTTTACCATGCCCACTGCGAACCCCTCGTTGAGGAAGGTCTTGTACTCCTTCTTCATCTCTATCCAGCGATCCGCAACCTGCTGCTCAAGGGGCTTGGATAGCTTCTTCGCCTTCAGCACGTGCTTCGCGGTCACGTACTTCGCTCCCTCTTCCCTCGCTATGTCCCCTGCCACGCGGACCAGGCCGCCCAGTTCTCTCAGCCGCAGGGTGAGCTTTCCTTTCCTCCCCGCGCGCTTCTGGGCCTCCTTGATTATCTCAGCCACCGCATCCTTACGGAAGTGCGGTATCTTACCGTCCTTCTTCACCTCCTGCGCTATGAACCTCACGAGGTTCCGGCGGTTCTCCTCGTTGTCCTCCATGGTGGATTTCATGTAGACTTCGTATCCGTAACCACGAATCCTGGAGCGCAGCGCCGGGTGCATACCCTGGAGTGCGTCGAGATTACCTGCAGCAACAAGTATGAAATCGCATGGCACAGGCTCGGTGTGAACCATGGCGCCAGCGGAATGCTCGCTCTGCCCAGAGATCGGGAACTTCTTCTCCTGCATAGCGGTAAGTAAGGATTGCTGCGACTCTATGCGCAGCATGTTTATCTCGTCTATGAACAGAACGCCCTTGTGCGCCTTATGGATCGCGCCGGCTTCCACGCGGAGATGCGGGGGAGTCTCAAGCCCACCGCTCTGGAACGGGTCGTGGCGCACGTCGCCGAGGAGAGCACCGGCATGGGCGCCGGTTGCATCAACGAATGGGGGCTTGTCGTTTGGATCGTGGGACACGAGGAGCTTCGGCACCATGGCCTTCTCTTCCCTCTGGATGGAAGGTCCCATAAAAGCGTAGAGGAATATGGCGAGGAATATGGGCCAGAACAGGAAAGAGTAGTCGCCGGTGGCGAAGGCGCCCACCACGCCGATGACTATGAGGAGAACGAGGAGCATATGGAGGCTCATCTTCCTTTCCTCTTTCCGCTTCTTGGCCTCCTCCTGGTACTGCCTCACGATGAGTTTCCCCTGGCCCGCGGGCACCGTCTTGATCTTCGGAGAATTCGGGTCGTCCTCGTTGGGGAATACCAGGATATCCTCCAGTTCCTCCCTCGGCAGAAAATCCACCATGCTCTGCGCGAGCATACTTTTTCCCGTGCCGGGATCTCCAATGAGTATTACATGCCTCTTCTGCCTGGCGGCCTTCTTTATGACCTCAACGGCCTCCTCCTGCCCGATGACCTGGTCTATGAGCTTCGGGGGAACCTCTATTTCCTCGGTGGTCTCGAACTTCTGCTTCTCAATCCACTCGTCAACGCTTTCCACGGGGCGCCATATGTGATGAAGTAGATAAAACTTATTGCCCATCAATGGGGGTTCCGAATAAGATTATTATACGACATCAGCATTCCCAACCATGCTCACGCTGGTCGTGCTCATACTCGCCATAGTTGCCGCTCTCTATATGGCCTGGAACATAGGTGCCAACGACGTCGCCAATTCAATGGGCACCTCCGTGGGAAGCGGCGCATTAACTCTAAAGAAAGCGGTTCTCGTGGCCGGGCTCTTCGAATTCCTGGGCGCTGTTCTCGTCGGGAAGCATGTCACGGACACGATTTCCAAGGGGATCGTGGACCCGACCGTTATCGATCCCAATGTTCTGATGATTGGCATGCTCGCGGCCCTCATCGGCGCTGCGTTATGGGTGACGATAGCCACCTACTTCGGATTGCCCGTATCCACCACGCACTCAATCGTGGGCGCCGTTATGGGGTTCGTGATGGTGATAAACATCTCCCTCATTCACTGGGACGTCGTGGGGAAAATCGTGGCGAGCTGGGTCATATCGCCCCTCTCCGGCGCGTTCGTCGCGTACCTCATATTCCTCTCCCTGAAGAAAACCGTGCTTGGGAAGGACGACCCGCTGAAGGAGGCGAAAATCGTTGCGCCATTCTTCATCTTCCTGACCGCGATGATAATCACGATGTCCGTCATCTACAAGGGACTGAGCAACCTGCACTTCAATCTGGATCTGCAGTGGGCCCTGCTCATCTCCGCAATCGTTGGCGTGGTTAGCGCCACAGTTGGCTTCGCCCTTATGAGGAGGCTCCACTACTCCGCCAGCAGCGATGAGGAGAAGTACAGGAAACTCGAAAAATCATTCATCTATTTGCAGGTGATGACCGCGGCTAGCGTGGCCTTCGCCCATGGTGCTAATGACGTGGCTAACGCTGTTGGGCCTCTGGTCACGATAGTGAACATATACAACGGCGTGGACGTGGGTGCAAAGATAACCATACCCCTCTGGGTCCTGGTTCTTGGAGGAGTGGGTATCGTGCTGGGAATCTCAACCTGGGGCTACAAGGTGATATACACCATAGGCTCCAAGATAACGGATATAACTCCCACCAGGGGCTTCTCGGCTGAGCTCGCCACGGCTTTCACCGTCCTCGTGTTCTCCAAACTGGGGATGCCAATATCCACGTCGCACGTCATCGTCGGCTCGGTGCTGGGCGTGGGAATCGCCAGGGGCCTGGCGACAGTGGACTACAGGGTAATAAAGCACATCGTCTACTCATGGCTCCTCACAATCCCGATAGCCATGGGCTTCGCGGCGGGAATATTTATATTGCTCCAGTGGATATTCTTGTGAGGTGATGAACGTGAAGTTCATGAGGGTCCCAATAATCGAAACCCTGCGGAAATCGCCCTTCGAGGCGCTCAAGG
>WAOY01000235.1 GCA_015520985.1 DHVE2 group archaeon | reverse complement strand
GGCATGGGGTATGCGCCCGTCCATAGCTATCTCCTGCGCCACGAACTGCGCGTACTTGCTGCGGTTCTCCGGCGTATCCGGCATGGTGGTGCGCATGAGAACTTCGTATCCGTCGCCCATTATCCTGGAGCGGAGCGGCGAAAGGATATTCGGGAGGTCCTGGATGTTGCACGCCGCCACGAGGATGAAATCGCATGGCACGTCGTCCACGCGAACGCTCGCGCCGGCGCTCTGCGGATTCCTCCCGGATATGGGAAACTTCTTCTCCTGCAAAGCAGTCAAGATATGTCTCTGCAACTCTCCCAGGTGCGTGATCTCGTCCACGAAAAGTACGCCCTGATGAGCCTCGTGAACCGCGCCTGCCACGACCCTCTTGTAGGGAGGCGTGCCAAGCTGCGGATGTCCCCCGTAGGGATCGTGGCGCACGTCCCCGAGCAGTTCGGTCTCGCTGGCCCCCGTGGCCATCACGAAGGGCCTGCGATTCAGGGGCACGATCACCTTGTAGGGCTTCTTCCTTTCTATCTCCCTTCTCTTCTCCATCATCCTCTCGTCCAGAACCCGTATCTTCTCGCCGGCGCGCTCGTATACTAGTATCTTATCGCGCCCGTCTTCAATCACCGTGGTGGTGACCCTGGGGGGAAACGAGGATATCCCGAAGGCGGCGCTTATCGAGCCAAAAATATCCCCGAAGGGTGCATTCGTCGGCGGAATTTTGGGCTGTCCGCACCTCGGGCAGATGGGCTCATCCGGGGTTGAGTAAGCGCCACATTTCGGACACCGGTACCCCAGTTTCTCCGCTATGTGCACCGGCGCTTCCCGGGGATCTATAAGCTTCCCCTCGGCTACGCGCATCTCCTCCTCTTCCCTTCGCACCTCCTCGGCGGTGCGCACCTCCACCAGGGGCCTCTCGGGATTCTGAGGGTTGTGAACGACCCGTATCTCCTCAGAAGGCGGAGGGAGGTGAAGGGCCAGGGCCTGGGCGATCATAGACTTCCCGGTGCCTGGGGGGCCCACGAGAAGTAGATTGCGGTGCTGCCTAGCAGCCATCTTCGCTATGTATATGGCCTCGTCCTGCCCGATCACGCGATCCAGGGGGTCCTGGGGGATCTCGATTTCGGCGGTGGTCTCGAAGTCCTTCAGATCGAACCCCTTCCGCGGGTCGATCATTTCTTCACCCTGTCCTTGGTTATTATCTTTATGCCCAGGGGCCTCTTGGTCACGTTCCCAATCTTGTAGCCTATTATCTTCGTTATCCCCTTCTGCAGAGCGACGTCCACGAGCTTCTGCGAAATCACGCCTCCAGTTATCACGGTGTCGGCCTTGCCCTTAAATTCCTTCAGTTTGTCTATGAACTCGCCCAGGGGTATGCGGGTGAGAACCTTCTCGTTGTGGAGTATCGCCGCCTCCTTCTTCTCGTTAAGTTCGTGGAACAGCGCATCCATGGGGTCTTCCTTCTCCTCCTTCTTCTCTTTTTCCTTCTCCGCCGCCTTCTTTTCCTTCTTCTCCTCCTTCTTTTCCCTGGACTTGTGGTTGTGGTTCTCCGGGAGCTCTATGCCAAGATCGTGCGTGGCCAGGTACTGGTCCACGGGCATCTTGTTCCTGAGGGCCTTCTGTATCTGCTTGTATGTTAGCTCTTCGACTTCGTATCCCTTGGGCGCCCTGGCTATGAAGTCTATGTCCGCCACCTGGAGAAGTTCCTTGAGGATCAGGTCGCCTCCGCGATCCCCGTCAAGGAAGGCGGTCACTATCTTCTTCTTGCTCAGCTCTATTATAGTCTTGGGCACGCTCGTTCCGTTCAGCGCGATGGTGTTCTTTATGCCGTTCTTGAGGAGATTGATCACGTCGCTTCTCCCCTCAACCACGATGATGGCGTCGCTCTTGTCCACGTTGGGCCCTGCGGGAAGATGCTCCTCGCCGTAGCTTATTATCTCCTCTATCTCCACCCTCTCGCGGACCGCCTTTATTATGTCCTCGCTCACCTGCTTGCCCTGCTCCAGGAGCATCTGGAGAAGCTCCGTTGCACGCTCAACGACACGCTGCCTCTTCGTCGCCCTAATATCCTCTATGCTGACCACCTCAACGCGCGCCCTGCAGGGGCCCACGCGGTCTATGGTCTCCAGCGCCGCGCCGAGGATTGCGGTCTCCACCTGATCGAGGCTTGAGGGAATCCTTATCTCCCCCACGGACTTTCCCTTTTCAGACTTTATATCCACCTCAATCCTTCCGATTCTCCCGCTCTTCTGCAGGTCCCTGAGATCGAGATCATCCCCCAGGAGACCTTCCGTCTGGCCGAAAATGGCACCGACAACGTCGGGCCTCTCAACAACGCCATCAGTCTCTATCTTCGCAATTATCAGGTACTTTGCCGCATTTGGATCGTTGTACAACTTCATTCACCTCCTTGCGTCTTGTGGGAAAAATAGCCATGCCTCTCTACCTCATCCCCTTCCCGCGTATTGCCTGGAGGATGGGTAACCCGGAGTGAGCGTGATGAGCGTGATTTTGTGATGAGGTGAGAGCATGACTATTTCTCCCGGTGCCATTATGCAGGCAACCTTTATAAATTTTGTCCCCCATGCGCGGAGGTGCGCGCCTACGTCCTCGTGGGAAAATCCTCGCGGCTCAGGGGGAAGCACCTAATCGATGTGATCCCGGGTAAGAGGTTGATCGACATCGTTGTCGCGAATATTCGCGCCCTGGGACTCGAACCCGTGATCTATTCCAAGATTCCCCTCGAAATAGACGCCCCCGTAATTCGAGATTCTTCCCCGTGGATACTCCCGGCGATAATTTCTCTGTTAGAGAAGGACGACGGCTTCTTCGTCTTCGGCGGAGACATGCCGCTGATTCGCAGGGAAGCCGTGGAGGCTATGCTCTCCCGCTTCTCCCCGGGGAAAACCATCGTACCCAAATGGAGAGAAACAGGATATTTGGAGCCACTGCACGCCATATACTCCCGGAATTCGCTGAGTTGCCTGGAGAATGCGAGGAGTTTGACCTCGGGACTTAAGAATTGCCCCACCGTGGAGTTCGTGCCCGCCGATGAGTTCCCTCGCGAGACCTTTTTCAACGTGAACACCGCGGATGACCTGGAGAAGCTAAGAGGTCTTCTCAGAGTTGCGACTTTCGCAAAAGATAAATAAAATCGCGACAATCACGCAGCATGGAGGATAAAGTTAGAGAGATAATTGCGAATCACCGCGGGGAGGAATCAAAGCTCCTCGCTATTTTGCACGACGTGCAGGATGAATTCGGGTACATACCCAGGGATGCGATGAAGATCATCGCCGAGGAACTCGGGATGAAACCGGGAGAGGTGTACGATACCGCCTCTTTTTACTCATTCTTCACCTTCAGGCCCGCGAAACATGTCATACGGGTTTGCAACGGGATCGTCTGCAACCTGAAAGGTTCGGAGGAGATAATAAAGGCAATCGAAGCGAAATACGGGATAAAGGACGGGGAAATAAGCGAGGATGGAAATTTCCTCCTCCAGGTGGTGGAGTGCATAGGGCGCTGCGATGGGCCGCCCGCGATGCTCGTGGACGACGATTCTTACGGGAACCTCACGCCGGAGAAAGCGTTAGAGATTTTGAGGAGGTATGAGGAATGATGCTCCTGAAGGATGCCACAACCCTCGACTCTTACCTTGCGCAGGGGGGCTTCGAAGCCCTTCGGATGGCGCTGAGGAAGAAGCAGGATTACATCATAGAGGAGGTGGAGAAGTCGGGGCTTCTCGGGAGAGGCGGAGCGGCGTTCCCAACGGGAATGAAGATGAGATTCACAGCGAAGGCGAGGGGGACGCCGAAGTACATCGTCGCGAATGCGGATGAGGGAGAGCCGGGGACCTTCAAGG
>WAOY01000234.1 GCA_015520985.1 DHVE2 group archaeon | reverse complement strand
CCCTCATGGTTGGAAGCATGGGAAGATTGATTAAAAAATTTGCGACGCGGGAGATTTGATATACCCGCAGGCAATTACCCTTTTATGAACGAATGGGTTTACGCCAACCTGACGGACATCGAGGGAAGGATCCATACGATAGCAGTTCCCAGGAATTACGAGTCATTCTTCAAGAACGGCCTCGGGATCGATGGCTCTTCCATCCCTGGATTTGCGAGTGTGAACAAATCGGATCTGGTCGCGAAGCCGGATATGGGGACCTTCGTGAAGATCCCCTGGAGGGAGAACGAGTATCTTGTGCTCATGAGCACATTCTTCGCCGACAAGCCCTTTGAGAAGGACCCCAAGAACTTCGCCGCGAAGGTCGATTCCATTCTCAACGACATGGGCTACACCGCCGTGCTGCGCCCGGAGATAGAGTTCTTTGTCCTCGATGAAATCACCGAGGGCAACACCCACTACTTCGAACCCCCATATTCCGATGAAACATTCGAGTACCGCAAGGAGGTGAGCGAGAACCTGCAGAGGATGGGCATTCCCCTGCGCTACCATCACCACGAAAATGCGACGGGGCAGATAGAGATTGAGTTGCTGTGGATTGATGGAGTTGAGAGGACTGCGGATTACACTACCTACACCAAACTTGTTTCGAAGTGGATCGCCAAGAACAGGGGTCTCGATGTCTCCTACATCCCCAAGATAGATGAGAGCCTCGCCGGTAACGGCATGCACGTGCACCTCTTCCTCAAGAGAGATGGCGAGAACATTTTCCGCGGGGATGGTGAGATTTCTCAGGAGGCGAGGTACTTCATAGGCGGTGTGATGGAGCATATAAAGTATATTGCGGCGATAACGAATCCCACAATCACCTCTTACAAGCGCCTGTGCGGAGGTCTTGAAGCTCCGAGGTACATATCCTGGGGGTACCGCAACAGGAGCACCCTCATCCGCGTGCCTGCTAGGATGAAGGACATCGAGATTCGCAACGCGGACTCGGCGGCGAATCCCTACCTGGCATTCCCCCTGATCGTCCTCGCCGGCCTCGACGGAATAAAGAAGAAGATAGAGCCACCGGAGGCCGTGGACTTCGACCTCTATGCCCTTCCAGAGGATGAGCTCAGGAACTATCCATCTCTGCCCTCCTCCTTGGAGGAGGCCATCGAGCTCATGGAGAGCGATTCCTTCGTGCGCGAATCCCTTGGGAGCGAACTGTACGACACCTTCGTGGACATGAAGCGCAGGGAGATTGATGATTTCAAGAGGGCGATAACCGACTGGGAATTCGAAAGATATGGTTCGTTGTGAGGTGACAGCATGAGAGCCCTGGTGATAAGCGACGTGCACGGGAACTCGGTCGCCCTGAGAAAAATTCTGGACGCTGAGAAATACGACGCCGTCTGGTTCCTCGGTGATGTTACAGATTACGGCCCAGATCCAGATGAATGCCTGGATATCTTGAAAGATGAGAAGCCGGAGGTGTGGGTCTCCGGAAACCATGATTATGCGAATGCATTCGGGGTGGACTGCAGGTGCGGCGAGAAGACGCACGAGTTGAGCGTGTACACCCGGGAGAATATATCTCAGAGGAAGCTCGGCAGGGAAGACCTGGATTTCCTCCGCTCCCTGCCCCTGCGAGTCGAGAGGGAAATCGACGGCGAGGGTTTTTACTTTGTCCACGCCTGCCCCAGGGATCCGCTCTACGGATACATGTTTGACTTCGATCCATCGTGCATGACAAACGAAATCGGGAGGAGGGTGGACTCGAACACCCTGGTTTACGGGCACACACACTTCCCTAGGAACGGCGTTTCGGGGGGATACAGGTATTTCAACCCGGGATCCGCCGGGCAGCCCCGGGACGGCGATGCAAGGGCTTCCTATGGGATTTACGAGGATGGCGAGTTCCGGCTGAAGCGCATAGAGTACGATGTGGAAGAGGTGGTGAGGAGGATAAAAAATCTAGGCCTCGATGCGAAGTACGAGGGGACGCTCATATCAATCCTACGAACCGGGCGCGTGTAGATCCCGTAGGAGACGGAAAATTTAATATGCCCAAAAACCGTTAAGGTTCCTATGCCTTCGGAAACCGCGAAAAAGGGCTCTTTTGCAATGGGTGTTG
>WAOY01000233.1 GCA_015520985.1 DHVE2 group archaeon | reverse complement strand
GCGCATCAGTTCATTCCTCTTTTCCTCAAGGACTCGCGCAGGATCATAAAGACCATGCTTGAAACGCACCGGAAATTCTTGGAGATTGATTCAAGAGAGAACTTCGATATCATCCTATCCGACAGCCGCTACGATATATTCAATAGATTCAAGCCCTCTTACCTGATAATCCACCAGCTCCGCATTATGCTCAAGTCCGCTGTGCTGCGCGGGGGCACGATGCTTTACAATTCATACATGACGAAGTTCTTCACGAAAATTCTCGTGCCCGATTTCCCCGATGGGCGCCTCTCGGGAGTGATGGCCCGAAATTTGAGGTTCATACCCGAGGAAAAAATAGAGTACGTCGGGCCCCTGACGTCCTTCAGGAATCTGAAACTGGATCGCGATATCGATGTCCTCATTTCCATCTCCGGGCCCGAGCCGCAGAGGAGCATATTCGAAGACATTGTGCTCAAGCAGGTTGATTCCCTCGACGGGAAGGTCGTTGTTACCCTGGGCAGGCCAGAAGGCGATAGGAGTGTGGAGAGCAGCGCGGAGATACACTACTACCTCCCCGCGGAGAAGAGGGAGGAGATAATGAACAGGGCGAAACTCATCGTATCCCGCTCGGGCTACTCAACGATAATGGACATGTACGTTATCGGTGGTAAAGCGGGTTTCGTCCCCACGCCGGGGCAGCCGGAGCAGAGATACCTTGCGAAGTACCTTGCCTCGCAGGGCGTGGCACCATGGATGGACCAGGAGGAACTTGACCTGAAAAAACTCGTTGATCTTGCGGGGAATTACCAGGGATTCAAGGGAGGCTACGATCCCGATGAATCCGTGAGGAAAGTCTTGGAGGTGGTCCTCTGAGCCTTCAGATGTTCAGGCACTGGAAGGCCTGGTTCATAGCGGTCATCCTGATAAGTGGAATATCTATGGCGATCATATACTACTTCACCGTGAAGCCTGAAGGGCTCGCAAAGCTCCTGGAGATTCCCCCTTACATAATCCTCCTTGCCGTGGTGGCCCACGTGCTCAACCTCCTCTTCTGGTCCCTGAGGATAAAGATCCTCGCCCTGTCCGTCGGGGAGAACGTCCCCCTTTACAGGTGCTTCAAGATAGTCATGGTGAACCTCTTCATCGCCGCCCTGACACCTTCGGGGATGGGCGGTGAACCTGCGCGCATCTACATGCTCTCCGAGGGGAAGATGAGCGGAGGCGATGCCACCGCGGTGACCATAGGGGAGAGGATCATAGACTTCATATTCATTGGGGCCACGATACCCCTATTCCTGCTTCTTCTCGGGATGTCCATGGACATAGCCAGCATCCAGATCTATCTGATCTTGGCCGCGGTCATCCTGGGCCTCGGAGGCCTTTTCTTCCTCTACATGATACTCCGCGCGGACAAGTTCAGGAAGAAGATGGCGAAACTGGACCGCATCATCGCGATATTCGTGAAGGACGAGGATAAGAGGAAAGAGACCGTGGAGAAACTGGAAGAGGAGTTCATGTCCTTCGTCAGGAGCACCAAGACCCTGTTCGCCATGCGAAGGGGATACCTTGCCCTGGCTTTCATCACCACCATGGCCATGTGGTTCGTGGACTTCACAATAATTCCCCTCATACTGATAGGCCTGGGGGAGGATCCGAACTGGCTGTTCATGTTCACAGCGCAGCTGATAATAATTGTTGTAACCGTGATCCCTATATCCCCCGGCGGTTCTGGCCTTGCGGAATTCACAGCGCTCCTGCTCTTCACCCAGAGGGTTCCCCCGGATATAGCGGGCATAACCGTGCTCCTCTGGCGGGTGCTCACATTCTACACGAACCTGGTCCTCGGACTCGTTTACACCCTGAGCTACATCGCGAAAAAGTAAATAGGTTATTCGCATTGCCCAACCGATGGCCTCGGGAGAGAAATACATAGTCTCGCTGAGAAGGCACATATTCCGCGCCCCTCATCCCGCTATTTCCATCTCCGCGTTCCTTGCGATTGTTCTCCTTCTCACATATCTAATGCACCCGAACTTGCTCACCATATTTCACCTCTTCCTGCTCCCTTTCCTGATAACCATACCCGCCGACTACTTCCTCATACGCTGGCTGAGGATATACTTCCCGATGCGGAGGGTGGCCACGCTCAACCTCTTCGCCTTCGTGCTTTCCTTCGTGCAGTTCTGGATCCTTTTGCTCTTCTTCCCTTTCAACCTCGCATTCTACCTGGCATTCGCCTCCATCATTGATCCGAGGTACGTGCTCTACCGCACATTCCTGGCGGAGAGGAGGTATTACGCGGTCCTCGTGGCGTCCCACTACACCATCGTTCTTTTCCTCATTTCTCTCCTGTACAACCCCTCGTTTCCGGTGGTTCCTTTCCTGATATCATCCGCCATTTACCTGGCCATAGGGTACCTTTTCATAAGGAGCAGCACCTCCCCGTTCAGGCGCGAGTTCCGCTCCGACCCCCTTTTCTTCATCGCCTCCTTCCTCAACTACCTCGCCCTTTACCGCAGGGAGGACGAGGAGAGGATAAACAGGTTCTTCTACGAAATCTACACGGATCGCAGGGTGCCGGTTTCCGCGATGGTTTTTAAAAGCGAATCGGGGATAAAGGCGGTGTTCGCCGCGCCCTACATGCACCCCGGGCCATTCGGCTCCATAGGTGGAAGCGACATACCCAACAAGCTGCGAAGGTCGCTGGGGATGGATAACCTAATGGTATTCCACACCACCACTACGCACGACAACAACATAGCGGACGAGAAGGACGTGAAGAAGATTGCGGATGCCCTCCGCGAGATAATCCACGGGGACTGCGAGCAATCCACCATGAGCGACCTCGCCCGGTTCAGGGTTGACGGCGTTTCCGCGATGGCTCAGAGGTTCGGCGATTACTTCTTCATAGCCCTTCTGCCCGAGAAGGCGGAGTTCGACGACGTGGAGCTGAGCACGGGGCTTGCAATAAGGAAAATTGCGATGAAATTCGCGAAGGATGCTATCGTGGTCGATGCGCACAACTGCTTCGACGAAAACTCTCTTCCCCTTTCTCTCACTCACCACGACATCTCCGAATTCTCCTCGGTACTGAGGGATCTAAAAGCGGACAGGAAGATTCGCATGGGCTACTCCCGCGTCGAGATAGGGGGAGAGAGCATCGGGCCCGGCGGGGTGCAGGCGGCGGTTTTTGAATACGGTGAAAAGAGGATTGCTTACCTCCTCCTCGACGGGAACAACGTCAAGAGAGGGCTCAGGGAGGAGATAAGGAAGGCGATGGATTTCGTGGACGATGTCGAAGTGTTCTCCACGGACAATCACCTCGTCAACGCGACGATGATGGACGTGAACCCCGTGGGTGAGAGGGATCCCTGGGACCTCGTGATCGAAGCCTGCGTGGAAGCGGTCCGCAAAGCCATTGAGAATATCGAGGATGTGTGCGTGTACATGGGCACAAAGGAAGTGGAGCTCCGCATGGCTCCGGTGGGCACGCTCAGCAGGATGAGCGAGGTGACGAGGGAGGGGATAAGGAAGGCGAAGATCGCGGTGCCGGTACTCTTCGCCGCCGGCTTCCTCTCATCGCTCCTCGCTTTCATCTTCCTGGCATAAAAATTTTTATCTCCGCGGGGTATGTTTAACCATGATTCACCTGGGCACCTGCGGTTTCCCGGTGGCGAGGAGGAAGTACTGGAGGGAGTTCCGCGTTGTGGAAATTCAGAAGACATTC
>WAOY01000232.1 GCA_015520985.1 DHVE2 group archaeon | reverse complement strand
GGACAAGGTGAAGGGACCCAGAAGGAAGATATTCCCGGATTCTGCGGATCCGGGCGATGATACTCCAAAGCGGGAGGCTCCGGGGAAAGGTGAAGGGGAGAATGTTGAGGCGAGAAATGAGGAGAAAAAGATCGCGGCGCGGGGACAGCTCACCCTGCTGGCATTTGAATCCGATGAGGTGGAGAAGAAGGATAAGATATACGTTGACACCAGGGAGATGCGGAGCGAGGTCGTGAAGTTCCTCCACGATAAATTCCAGGTTGTCCCGGTTCAGTTGAGCGTGGGGGATTACGTGGTCTCGGATCGCATCGCAATCGAGAGAAAAAGCGCAGGTGATTTCCTCGCGTCCATCCGCGATGGCCGCCTTTTCTCGCAGGCGAAGGAGTTGAAGAGGAATTACGATAACCCGGTGCTCGTCATAGAGGGCGACGTGTTCATCGGGGGGTTCCACGAGAATTCCGTTTACGGTGCAATCGCATCCCTGATCGCCGATTTCCGCATCCCCGTGATTTTCTCCCGAAATCCCAGGGATACTGCGAAGATCATAGAGGCCCTCTACCGCAGGGAGCGGGCCGAGGGGAGGGAGGTGAGCGTGAGGAAGGAGAAGAAGCCAATGCTCCTTGAGGAGAGGCAGAGGTACATAGTGGAATCGTTGCCCAACGTTTCCGCGAAGCTGTCCCAGAGGCTCCTGGAGCACTTCGGTACGGTTCGCAACGTTATCAACGCGGAGGTGGGCGATTTAATGAAGGTGAAGGGAATAGGGAGAAAGACGGCGGAGGAGATACACGAGGTGGTGAACGCGGAGTACAGGAAGAGGGAAGAAAAATTAAAATAAATTCCACCAATCTCGTGACGGGCCGGGGTAGCCAAGTGGACTAAGGCGCCAGCCTTGAGAGCTGGTTCCCGTCATGGGAGCGGGAGTTCGAATCTCCCCCCCGGCGCTTAAAAACACTTGAAATCCCGGGAGAGGTGAAAAATTGGGGAAAATCAGAGAAATGTTATTCCGTACTTCTTCTTCACCGGCGTTACCTTCCTGGTGTCCATCTCGTGCACCACGAACTTCCCGTCCTTTTCCAGGTCCTTCACACCCTTCTCTTTCTTGGGAGCCCTGATTGCCTTGGGCGCGGTCTTCTTCGCGATGCCCTTATCGGCCTTCTTCACCTCAGGCACGGTCGCCTTCTTTCTTACTGAAGCCTTCTTGAAGGTGGTCCCTGTTGGGTATATCCCCTTCTCAAGTATGACCTGCCTGCTCATCGCGCCGCCTATGAAGGCGAAGGCCAGCATTATGAAGAACGCGGAAGGTGCGTAGTACAGGTAGGACATTATGTCAGTGCCCACCGCAATTCCCGTCGAGATAGTTTCGCGCAGATATGGGACCATCACCTCGCTGGCCAGGGTGTTGGTGAAATAGGTGTTGACGATGTGGGGGACGTGTATCCACCCAATGGCTATTGCCTGAACTATCAGGAAGTATAGTGCTATTGGCACCATCATTGCGAGCAATCCCTTTATGGGCCCGCCCGCCTTTCGGCCCGTGATGTACCCGATGATCATAGGCCCCAGAACCGGGAGCCACCAGAGTGAGACGAGCAGGACGATGGAGTACCCGACGGCCTCACCCATGCTGTAGGGGTATTTCATCTTTCATCACCTCTTGTCAGACTATTGTCATATAACAGTACGACAAAATTGTATATAAGGGTTTCGCGAAAGCCTTAAATACTTTGAAATGTATATCTGCCATGAATATGACGCTCATCTGACATGAGGTATGCCATGAAGGTGATGGGATATGTATCTGAAGGCAATAGAGCTTGAAAATTTCAAATCGTTTGTTCACAAGAACAGGATTGAGTTCAAGCCCGGTTTTACCGCGATAAGCGGTCCCAACGGCAGCGGGAAGAGCAACATCGGCGATGCGATTCTCTTCGTCCTCGGGCCCAGGAGCTCCAAGGTTATTCGCGCAAACAAGCTGACGGATCTAATTTACGACGGAGGGAAGAAGGGAAAGCCCGCGGACTACTGCCGCGTGAGCTTAATTTTCGACAATTCCGACCGTGTGCTGCCCATAGATAGCGACGAGGTCAAGCTGACTAGGTACGTGAAGAGAGCGAACAACGAGCAGGGCTACAACAGCTACTTCTACATAAACGACGAGCCCGCGAGGCTTCAGGACTTCGTCTCGCTCCTTGAGCATGCGAAGATTTCAGCCGACGGATACAATTTCGTGAAGCAGGGGGACGTCACTCGCATCGTGGAGATGACCCCCGTGGAGAGGAGGCAGATCCTGGACGAGATATCCGGCATAGCGGAGTTCGACAAGAATATTGCCAAGGCTGAGGAAAAGAAGCGCGCTGTGGAGGAGAACATAGAGAAGATAAACGTGCTCCTCGAAGAGTTGAAGAATCGCCTCAAGGTGCTGGAGGAGGATCGCAGGGTCGCGCTCAGGTACAAGGAACTGGAGGAAAAACTAAAGGAAACAAGGGCAAAGATCGCCTACGGGAAGATGATCCGCGCCAGGGACGAGATGGAATCGTATTCCAGGCAGATAGAGGACTTCGAATCTAAGATCAATGAGATCGAGGAGCAGATAAGGGAGAAGGAGGGCGAACTTGAGAAACTCAACGCAGAGAGGGAGGAACTCGAGAGGAAGATCGGGGAACTTGGGGGCGAGGAACTCAAGGAGATGCGCAGGAAGATAGACGAGTTGAAGATAGAAATCGCGAGGGTGAAAACGAGGATCGAGAACCGCGAGGATGAGATATCCCGCAGGGAGGAGGAGATCAGGGAGCTCAAGGCTCAACTGAAGGAGATCCGCGGCGAGATAAAGAAGCTGGAGGGGGAACTGAAGGAGAAGAAGAGGGCCCTCGATGAGAAGGAAAAGGAACTGAGCCTGAGGGTAATGGAACTGGAGGAGAAGGAGAAGAGCATGAGCAGGGAGAACGAGAGGTTCAGGGCCCTTTCTGATGAGGTGGAGAGGCTAAACGCTCTAATCGATGAGAAGAGGAAGGAGTACCAGAACAGGACCATAGAGTTCAACCGCCTGAGCGATAAGATCACGTCCCTCAGGAGGGAGATCGCCAGGCTTGAGGAGGAGAAGAAGGGCGTGATGGAGGGCATAAAGGACGCGGAGTGGCGCATAAAGGAGATCCGCGACAGGAGCAGGAGCACGGAGCGGGAGAGAAAGAAGCTCAACGAGAAATACATGGAATTGAAGAAGCGCAGGGAGTCGCTTAGCAGAGAGCTGAACAGCATAGATAGGGAACTCTCGGAGCTCAGGGCGAAGTACGAGCGCCTTCGCGGCAGGATGGAGGGCGGGGATTCCCTCACCACCGCTGTTAACGCGGTGCTGGACGCGAGGAACCGTGGTATCCTTAAGGGGATCTACGGCACCATAGCCGAACTGGCGGAGGTGGATGAGAAATACGAGCTAGCCATACAGGTCGCCGCCGGAAATCGTCTTATGAGCATCGTTTGCGAGGACGACGAATCCGCGGCGAAGGCGATAGAGTTCCTGAAGAAGAACCATCTGGGCCGGGCGATATTCCTCCCCCTCAACAAGATGCTCACCGGGAGACCCCGGGGCCGCGCGGTCCTTGCGGCAAAGAGCGAAAAATCGCATGGGTACGCGATAAATCTCGTGAAGTTCGACAGGAAGTTTGAGCCGGCATTCTGGTACGTCTTCGGAGACACCGTGGTCGTGGAGGACCTGGATGCCGCGCGCAAACTGATGGGCGGAGTTCGCCTCGTTACGCTCGACGGGCAGCTGATAGAGGCGAGCGGCGCCATGGTTGGCGGTAGCATAGAGAAAAAGAAGGCGCTGAGCATGGGCAACGTTCGCGAACTCAGCGAGAGGATAAACGAACTCACTGAGAGGCGCGAGGATGTGGCGGCGGAACTGAGGAGTGTTGAGGCTGACATTGAGGAGATCCTGAAGAGGATAAGCAGCGTGGGCGGTGTGAACACCCAGGACCTGAAGTACTGGGAGGACGAGCGCAACCGCCTGCAGAGCAAGCTGGCCGCGGTGCTCCGGGATATAAAGGCTCTCAACGAGGAGCTTGCCAACGGGGAGAAGATGCGCGATACCCTCTCCCGGGAACTTGAGGCTTTAAGCGCGGAGATAGAGAGGCTTGAGAGGAACCGCGATTCCCTTAAGAAGGAGATGGAGAACGCGCTCCCCGAGAAGATATCCTCGGAGATAAATGCCCTGAGGAAGAGGGTCATCGCCCTCAAGGATGAGGTATCCTCCCTGCGGGGAGAGGTCATAAAACTTGAAGAGACACTCAGGTCCCGCAGGGCAGATGAGGAGAGAATAAAGGGCCAGATATCCAGTGCGGAGGAGTACATAAATGAGGCGAAGAGACTCAACGGGGAGGAATCCAGGAAGAT
>WAOY01000231.1 GCA_015520985.1 DHVE2 group archaeon | reverse complement strand
CACCGCGCTTTATAATCCCCGCCTTCTCCCTGGCTATCTTCTCAATGCTCTTTCCCAGGATGTGCATGTGGTCGTAGTCCACGGTGGTTATCGAAGATACCCTGGGAGTTACGATGTTCGTCGCATCCAGGCGGCCCCCCAATCCAACTTCCAGGACCGCGAAGTAGACGTTCATCTCGCGAAAGTACTTGAGCGCCATGGTGGTTGTGACTTCGAAGAAGGTGGGGTTTCGCATCTCCGAGGCGAGGGAGTCTATCACGCTTCGGTACCTCCGGACGAAATCAACCACGTACTCCTCATCTATCTCCTCCCCGTCCACCACTATACGCTCCGTGAACCTTGATATGTGGGGAGAGGTGTAGAGGCCCACGCGGTACCTCTGCCCGAGGATGTGATAAACGAAGGACGCCACGGATCCCTTGCCGTTGGTGCCAGCGACGTGCACGAAATTCATCCCTTCTTGGGGATTTCCCATGAGCTTTATGAATTCCCGCATTATGCTCAGGTCCAGGCGCATCCCGAACCTGCGGAGCCCGTACAGGTACTCTATCTCCTCTCGCTCTCTGCTCACAACGCGGGAAAAAGAGGGGGAGTATTTAAAATGTTGCAAAGCGCTCCGTATCGGAGGAATTATCGTTGATGTAGCGCTGCCATTTTTCCCGGATTTCTCTGCACAGGTCTCAGGGTATCACAGTCTGTACATCCATCATGGGAGGCACCTACTCATAATCAAACAGCGTCTTCCTTTTCTTCCTCTCCTCTTCCCCAACAAAACTCGCCAGGCTTCTCTGCCTGGAACCGCTGAATAGCTCCTCCTCGTCCACGCCGAACACCTCGGTTATCCTTGCGAGGGTTTCTGCAACGCGCCTGGCGTAGTACTGATAATCCGCCCGGTGCCTGAACTCCCTGCCCGGAATGTAGGGCTCCACGTCCTGCCTGGAGCCACGGGCGTTTACGACGATCCACGAGACCTTCATACCCGGGACGAACTTGTAGCCCATCTTCATCAGTTTTCTCGCTGCCTGCACATTCGCCATGGAGTTTGGATTTTTGTACCGCGAGAACTCCTTGACTGTCCGGGAGATCACGAGTTTCTCTATGGGCACGTCTCCCCGGCGCACCCTCTGCACGATCTCCTTCGCCAGGGATATCGCGCCGTCTATGTCCCCGTCCAGAATCTTCTGGAACACCGCCAGCTGCGCCTCGCTCTGCAGGTCGAAGGAATCGGTGCGCCTTATCTCATAGCCCCGCACGACCATCTCGCCGCGCTGCTCCTCGGGCCAGACGATTCTACCGACGTACCTCTTCTTTGCCCCGTGGGAGAAGAAGGGCTCGAGTACCTTCTCAAACTCCAGCGTGAGCTCCTCTCTCCGGGATATCTCCTCAGCCATTTTTGAACCGAAATGCACGGTATCATCAAGGTTATCGTGCGGAGAAATGAAAAATATTGAATCCGTGTCCCCGTAGACCACCCTTATCCCCCGGGCCTCAAGGTCCCTGATTATCCTCTTTATGGTCTCCCTGGCGAAGGCGGTGATGCTCGCCCCTATGCGTGGGTCGGTGAAGCGGTAGAACGATGAGGCGAGGACCCCATAGAAGGTGTTCATGAGGATCTTCACCGCCCTCTGCAGGCCGTCGTAGTAATTCCGCTCCTCTTCGCTCTTCGCCTCCTTCATGCGCCTCTTCAATTCATCTCGCCTGTTCATAAGGTCCCGGAGGATGCGCGGTATTATCCCCTCCCTCCTATCCCTGCTCACAAACCTCGCGCCGCTGGGGCTCACAATTTCGCCATCGTTGCTCAGCGTGGTGAAGCAGATGTTGTACTTGATGATTATGCTGGGATACATGCTCTTGAAATCGAGAACGCAGACCCAGTGGTACAGGCCAGGCTCGATGGTGTGCACGTACCCACCTTCTATCTTCCCCCTCTTCCTCTCCTGCCCCTGCATGGGCACCCCTATGCCATTTCGATCGGCTTCTCGGATGAGGAGCGAGTCGACCCAGGTGGATGTGCCCGAGTGGATAACGTCGTCCAGGGGGAACTTCGTGACGGTGGCCAGGTCCATATACTTGTCCAGGATGCCTATCTTCAGGAGAATCCGCAGCGCAAGTTCGGCGTCCTTCATGCAGTAGCGGATCACCTTCTCGCGATCCTTCTCCCACTCCTCATCAATATTCTTCGCGTCTATGTCCATCTTTCCCTCGCCCAGGAGTTCCTGCGATACCGCTTCGAGAGTCTCCTGCTTAAGCCGCAGTTCCTTCTTCACCGCCCACCATGCATCCTCTATCACCCTGCCGTGCACCCTCCAGAACTGCCCGCCTATTCGCTGGGGCTTGCCGCCGTCCCTCCCCAGGGATAGATCCACGTTGTGCTTCTTCGCCCTCTCGCTCAGAACCTCCATATCGTAGCTGTCTATGTTGTACCCAGTTATCACGTCCGGGTCCTCCCTGCGCACGACCTCCACAAATCCTTCAAGGATCTCCCTCTCATCCCCAGTCACATATCCCGTTCTTATCTCTCCGTTCTCCCAGACTGCGTATCCGATCACGAAGATCCTGCCGTCTATCATCGAGTTCTCTATGTCGAAGCTCAGAATCTTCAGAGGGGGCTTGAAATCCTCGGTGTT
>WAOY01000230.1 GCA_015520985.1 DHVE2 group archaeon | reverse complement strand
GTTATTTCCTCATCAACGACTGCCCAACCGAGGAATGCGCGTATTCCCTTTTCGCGGGCAACTTCCGCGACAATATCCTCGTCGCTGTACATGTCCATAAATGTCGTTGTGCCCGTGCGGAGCATTTCCTCGATTCCCAGTTCAGATCCCATGCGGATGTCCTCGCGACCTCTCTCCTCCTCGAGGGAGAACATCCTCTTCAGGAATTCTTCGAGATCGAGATCGTCCACAAGGCCCCTCAGGTCGGTCATGGGCACGTGGGTGTGCGTATTGATCAATCCTGGCATGACTATGCGGTTCTTGCCGTCGATCACGTATTCCGCCTCTACCCTGGCTCTACCCACCTCCACGATGAGGTTATCTTCGATGTAAACATCGCCCCGTATCACATCTCGCCTTTCATTTTGCGTCACGATCCAAGCGTCGTGGATGAGTATGCTCATACCGGTACATATTCCCCGACGATAAATAAATTGCGCGCTTTCACGTGGAAAAGATTAATATAATTGCGCCCATATTGCTATCCTATGCTCTGGATAATAGCGGGGTTCCTGATTCTGAGTGCACTGACCGTACTCTCATTCCTCCACCTGATCCTCAAGGTCTGGAGAGAGGAAAAGGGAATACTCAAGGAAATGGCCAGGAAACTGGCGGTTAAGATCACCCTGATCTTCCTCGTGATCTTCGTACCCCTGCTCTTCTTGGACAGCCTTTACGGCACGTGGATACCCACGCCGGAACTCCTAGGGCTCCTTGGAGGAGGGTTGTTCTGGATATCCACTATGGTTCTCTTCGTGCTGCCCTTTCTGAACGCCTTGAAGTACAGGAAAAGTTCCACGAGGACTGTTAAGGGCGTCGCGTACATGCTCGTGGCCACGTTCCTCCTGGTATACGCGTTCTTCCTCCCCTCCGCCCTGGGTGTTTTTGAGACTGGTAACGGTCTGGACATGATTCTCATCGCCTCTTACCTCATATTCCTCCTGTCCGCGATTGCGATCGCGTTCCCTTACATCGTATTCCGCATCCCGGAGGGTTCCTGGGGAGACGAAAAAATTGAGAGAATGCTACCTGGGAAGAGGGACTACGGCATAACCATCGGCCTGATTGCTCTGAGCATAGTGATCATGCTCGTGATGGGCTCCACCGTCGCTTTCATTCCCGAGGTGTACCACAACGACATAGAGGACAACATGGTGAAGACGAAAGATTTTCCTGACGTGGCCAGGCCGGAGGAGATTCGCCTGGTGCCCTGGAGCGTCGCCGAGGCGTACCTGGAGAGGGTATACGGCGATGCAGCCGCTTACCTTGACACCAGCGGTGCGGTTCTCGCCAAGAACACACACCCGACGGTGGTTAATGGTGAATTCGTCTGGCTGAACGTGCCCCAGTTCGAGCCCTGGAAATGGCTCGGAGGGAGAAAATTGCCCTTCTACGTGATGGTGAACGCGACGGGGAACAACATAGAGGCGAAGAGAGTGGACGTGGAGATGAAGGTGAGCACGTCCAACATAGAGTGGGACTGGAGGGTGTCAAAGATTGTGAGGAGCGTGGCCGGGGAGAATTACCGCATCGTGGAGGTGCGCTTCGACCTGGACGATAACTACCATCCTTACTACATAGCGTACCTCGCTTACGAGCATCCCCCGTTTTACTACGAGACCCTGGAAAAATTAGTGATCATCGACGCCATAACCGGCGCCGCTGGGGTTTACTCACCTAGCAATGCACCCAAGTGGCTCGAGGTAGTGTATCCGGATGAATATGTATACCGCTGGGTGAATTGGTGGGCGCAGAGCCGGTTCGGATGGTACTACGCCACCTTCGTAAAGACGAATCTGTATCATCCGGATCTCCCGGATGCAAAGTTCCTGCTCATCAACGGCACATCATACTGGTACATCCCCCTCAGGCAGATGCAGAGCCATGTGCTCGGAGGATATGTGCTCGTGAACACCCGCACTGGCAAGCCAATATTCTATGACAGGGCTGAAATGAACTACGTGGACTACAGCACCGCATGGGTCCAGCTCCACACTTACCTCTCCAGCGGGGAACTGGGCTACATGCAGCTGGGAATCCGCGAAGGGTACCTGTACGCTGTGAACGCAGGGAACGGCACGGTGAAAGAGGTGTACATCCTCCCCCTCTACGCGGGGCTCACCCTGCAGAAAATTGCCATAGTGGATCCCGTGAACTATCAGAACAAGCCAATAATCGCGGACGATCTGGAGAGCGCTTTGGATATGCTGAAGAGCGGATCCTCGGGTGGGAACGAGATCAAAGAGGTGATCATCGGGGTGGAGGGGATGTACATATCCTCCACCACGGCCTACGTGTACAACAACTCCACTATCATATCGATCGATAAGGAATCCCTCAAGTACGGAAACCACACCGCGGACGAGGACTGGATAACCCTGCAGATCGCCTATTCCCGCTACCTGCACGGCGACGACGTGGTTCTCATTCTCACCATGTCGGGCAACGTGGTGATAGACGTGGACCTGGGAATGTAGGTGTGCCAAAAATTATATCCGATAAGGATATATGCCGCCTGGTGACCACCAAGATAACCTTCCTGGGCACAGGCGGCGGAAGATTCGCAACTATATATCAGGTGCGCGCCACCGGCGGGCTGTACGTGGAGAGCGGTATCCGTATCCATGTGGATCCCGGGCCCGGCGCGCTGGTGCAGATGCACAATCTGAAGATGGACCCCACCAAGACGGATGTCATCGCTATTTCCCACGCCCATACGGATCACTACACGGACGGGGAAATTCTCATAGAAGGAATTACGAATGGAGGTACCAAGAAGAAGGGCGCGCTGATAGGCTCGAGGAGCGTCATAGAGGGCATAGACGGCTTCGGGCCCGCGATATCCGGGTATCACCGCAGCCTGGTAGACCAGGTCCTCGCCATGATCCCGGGAGACGTTTTCCAGTACAGGGACGTGAAGATAAGGGCAACGAGGTCCTTCCACAACGACCCGAGCACCATAGGATTCAGGATATCCACCAGGGATGGTGAAATATCTTACATCGCTGATACGGACTACGACGATGCCCTGATAGATGAGCATGAGGGGGCCAGGATCCTCATCCTCCCCGTCACCAGGCCCCTGGGGGCAAAGATCCCGTACCACCTGAGCACGAAGGAGGCGGCGAAGATCGTGGAGGCGATAAGGCCCGAACTCGCAATAATGACCCACTTCGGGCTGAAGATGGTGAACGAGAACCCCGAGTACCAGGCGGACTGGGTGTGGAAGGAGACGGGCGTGAAGACCATCGCCGCCGAGGATGGCATGGTAGTCAAGATGGGGAGAAAAATAGACTTCGCCTAACGCTTCCCGCGGAAATATGCGTCCTCCTCTTCGAGTTCGCTTATCAGGTTCCCCAGCGTCCAGTTCAGCGAGGTGGGCGTGGTCGTGGCGAATATTATGTGCTCCTTCACGAGATTTCTTATCTCCCGCATCACCTCGCGTATCTTCTCATTCGGTATGCTGTGCATTATCACAGTCCTGGTGCACTGGATGCGCCTGTAGTCTCCGATAGGCTTCTCCTCTATTATCCTCTCCACCTTCCAGTCCAGGTGCTCCTGGGACACAGGGATCACTTCGTCCACCGCCCTGATTTTCTCTATCTCCCCCTCTTCAAACCCGGCCAGAATCAGCACGAGTAACACCTCCTCTCGGTCGATTCAAGCGCCCTCCTAGCCATTTCGGCGAATTCATCAATCCCGAGCTTCTTCATCGTTTCAGGCAGCGGAACTCCGAGGTCCTCGTGCCAGCCCCGGAGGCGATAGAACTCCCTGCGCGCTTCGAGGAAATCCTCCTCGTCCCTGAAGGCCGCGTTGCCCTTCGCAGATCCATCCTCCTCGGGCTCCCACCACCGCTTCGGTATGGAATCGTCCCTCGGAGGATAGATCCCGGAGAGGACGGCGAAGATACGGGCTATGTTCTCGGTGCGCCACCCGATGTCCCCGCGCAGTTCATCTCCGTAAATTGCGCGGTAAATTCTCTCCACGTCTTCCTTTTCGTAGGGCACAAACTTGCACAGGCCCATGGTGTCCATAAGTGCGTCGTGGTCCCTGCTCTCAATGAGGGATTTCACAAGTTCCTTTGCTGGACCGTCGTTGGGAAGGCTCCTCGGGGAGGGCCACCCCCTGAGGTGCGACGCCCCTATATCCGCCGTTGCATAGCTCAGCGCGTAGGTCCTGAGGCCGCGAGGGTCCCACGCCGGCGCCTCTATTCCCTTAACGTGCACCGCGATCTCGGCGCCCCTGCCGAGGATCTCCGATGCCCTCTTAACCCCCTCCGCGAGAATTGCACCTATGCCACGGCGGTACGCGATGTGTATAAGCAGTTTCTCCTCCGCACGGGAATCTCCGAAGCCGTGCACGTCGAACCCCACTTCCTCCGCGCCCATCTCCCCGCGCTCAATCAGTTCGAAGAGCCACGCGATCACATTTCCAGCGGCGATTGCATCCTCGCCCAGGTCGTTGGCGAGGTGGATGAAATAGGCCACTTTTTCGAAATCGAACACACCCGTGGCCGCGCCGAGCATGGCGATGCTCTCGTACTCGGGCTTGACCCTGAATTTCTCTCCCTCGCGCTCGATTTCCACGTACCTGGCGCACTTAACAGGGCAGGATTTTCCGTGTATGAACCTCTCGGGGGGTATCTCGTATTTCTTCACGACTTCCCCGCTCAACTTCAATGCGAGTTCGTCGGGTATGTATGGCCTGGAGAAGTTGTATGAGGGGCTCATCCCCCGCCTGGCGGAAATTCGGAGGGAATTTGTCGTGCCGTACTCCCTGAGGGCGGGCGAGGAGGACTCCTCCAATCTCCTGTATAGTTC
>WAOY01000229.1 GCA_015520985.1 DHVE2 group archaeon | reverse complement strand
TACCGCGGCGGGAAGATGGGCAAAGTATTCTGGGACTGGGGATTGCCAAGCCCATACTGCCTAATCACCCTCCGGGACCTTGGTGTGCCTCTCATAGGCTCAGGGGGCATAAGGAACGGCCTCGACGTTGCCCGATCTTTAGCTCTTGGCGCAAACGTCGCGGGCATAGCCAGGGAGATGCTGAGATTCGCCACCCGCTCCCACGTTGCCGTGGTGGAGAGGATGGAGGAAATAATACAGGAGCTGAGAATCGCTATGTTCCTTAGCGGGGCCAGCAACGTTGAGGAGATGAGGAACGCATCGTATGTGATCCGCGGGGAACTGAGGGATTGGCTATGAAAAATTTAGCGGAGATGCCCGTTGCCACACCTTGCCCAGTATGCGGTAAAAAAACGCTCTTTTACCGCGCCGTTGAGCTCGAGATCCCTAACTTCGGGAAATGCCTGGAGACCACGGTGTACTGCAAGTCCTGCGGCTTCAGGCACAGCGACGTTCTTATGCTCGAGACCCACGAGCCCCTCAGGTATGAGATGCCCATAGAGGACGAGGAGGACCTAAACGCCAGAGTGATAAGGTCCACATCGGGCACCATAACTATCCCTGAGATAGGTGCCAAGCTGGAGCCGGGACCGTTCTCGGAGGCGTTCATAACGAATGTTGAAGGTGTGCTTAACCGCTTCGTGGACATACTCCTTCAGCTTCTCCACACATACCCGGATAAGAGGGAGGAAATCCTCGAAGTTATGCGCAAGATTGGGTACATAAGGCACGGGCGGATGAAGGCAACGATAATCCTAGATGACCCCTTCGGCAACAGCGCAATCGTGTCGGAGAAGGCCACAAAGAGAACCCTGAGTGAGGACGAGGTGAAGAACCTCAAGACCGGCGAGATAACCATTGACCTCAGGAATCTCCGGCGGGATTCACCGTGAGCACACCGGGATCTTTCCAAGATAGGTTATGTCTGGAGGGTCGTACCTGAGCAGCGCAGGCAGTACCTCTACGCCTTCATCCATTGCCTTCCAGAATACCTCCTCAAATTTCGCATCCGTCTCCCCGTTGGGGGAGAAGCACCTCGCGTCGTAGCGGAAGATGAGGAACAGTATCATCGCCCTGTTTCCGCGGCGCACGAATTCTATCAACTCTTCAACATGCCTCCTGCCACGCGAGGTTGGTGCGTCCGGGAACAGAGCCATGCCGTTCCTGGCGAGGGTGCAGCCCTTCACCTCTATCGCAACCTTTTCATCTCCCCGGGACGCCAGGAAGTCTATCCTGCTCCTGCCCATCTTCACCTCCGCCCTGAGCTCGTATCCCTTCATCAGGTTTCGCAAAAGAATCTCCGATATCCTGCGGTGGTACCCGGAGTTTGTGAAGACCCACATGTCGCCGAACCTGGAGGCTATGATGTCCCACCCCGTCTTCCTCCGCGGAGAATCTGCCTTCTTAAGGAGAACTTCGTTTCCCTCGAAGAGGAGTTCCTCAAGGCGCCCCGGGTCGTGCACGTGCACCCTCTCCTCCCTGCCATCGATGAGAACGGTCGCAACGAACCGGTTTTCCCTGCGCAGGAAAATCCCCGATACGTCTGGTTCAACCCTGAGCAGGAGCATCTGCACCACGCATCCTCATGTAGTAGTACACGGTGGAGTAGCTCCACATGAGTATGGCGAACCCGAAGGCCAGTTCAATGAGTGCGAGGCTCACGTACTCCCGATTGAGGAAGTACGCGGTGGGGACGAGCAGGGAGAATAGGAGAAGGGGGACCCCTATGTGCCTCCAATCCCTTTTTATGGTCCAGTACACCTCGTACGCGACCACCACCAGGGAGCCGAGGATGAATCCGAGGAGGGTGAAAAACTTGTGTATCGTCATAGATGAGTAAACGTACACAGGCGCGTCCTCCGGGAAAATTCCCACGGCTATGAACAGGAGCGTGGCCGCGATCATAACGATGCCGAGGTGATTCAGCGGGGAGTTCAGTTTCAGCAGAACTCTTTGCGAGAATACGAGACCTATTGCCCCCGAGACGATGAGGGAAAGGTTGAATATCCAGGGGTAATTTGCCTGGGATGATCCGAGGTCGCTGAGGGCGTCCTTTGAGAGGTTGAACCAGGGGTTAACGGCAATTGATACCATGACCATGGCGAGAAAGACGGGCTGATATATGAGTCCGGAATAAACACCGAGCCGGTCACAACCGCGGGGAATATCGAGCATCTGCACGCCATGCGGGATTTATTATTTTAAGATTTCCCGTGTTTGCACCTGCAAATATTTTTATACCAGCCCACTTATCGGGTGCCGGGGGAAAGTTTTCTCGGCGAGAAAATTTTTCCTCAAAACCAGAAAAGGAAGTGTAGAAAATGGAAGGCGAAATTACCAAAATAAAGGACCTGAAGCCCGAGGACAAGAGGGTGAACGTCCTCGCGAAGGTTGTGAGTAAGAGCGAACCAAAGGAGATAACCACCAAGTACGGCGAGGTCAAGCACGTGACCGAGGCCGTGGTGGGAGACGAGACTGGCGTCGTGACGATGTCCCTGTGGGAAGAGCAGGCGGACCTCGTGGAGGAAGGGGAGACCATTTACGTGGACAACGGTTATATCTCCCTCGTACGGGGCCACATGAGGCTCAACGTGGGAAAGTATGGGGCTATAAAGAAG
>WAOY01000228.1 GCA_015520985.1 DHVE2 group archaeon | reverse complement strand
GATAAAGAATGTGTACGTGGTGGAAAATCCAGGGGCGCAGGCTGCCGGGGGCGCGGGAATTCAGGCGGCGCAGAAGGTTCTAGATGAAGGATGCACCGTGGTCATATCCAGCTCCATAGGCCCCAACTCGGGGGAGGTGTTCAGGATGGCCGGCGTTAAGATGCTGGCCGCCCCGGGAATGAGGATAAGGGACGCTGTAGATAAATTCCTCCGAGGCGAACTCCCGGAGATCACACCCCATGGGGGGAAGGGAGGCCGCGGAATGGGCGGCGGAAGAGGCATGGGACGCGGCGGATGGTGATTCCCGTGAAGCTCACCGTTACCGGCGGCAAGGGTGGCACCGGGAAGAGCACAGTCGCAACTAATCTCGCTTGGGTTCTAGCGGAGAAATACAAGGTTGTGCTTGTGGATGCAGATGTGGAATGCCCCAACGACCATATTCTCCTATCAGCCGAGCTGGGCGAGGAGGAAGATGTCACTCTCTTCAAACCGAAATTCGACTACAAGAAGTGCACGGCCTGCGGACTCTGCATAGAGAAATGCGAGGAGAACGCGCTGGTCAAGTTCAAGGAGGGGTACCCCTTCCTCATGCCCACCCTCTGCTCAGGATGCCGTACCTGCCAGCTTGTGTGCCCTGAGGAGGGTGCCATCCTCGACGATTATCGCCTCGTGGGCCACACGTACCGCGCCAGGATTTCCGAGAATCTGGAACTGATCACCGGTCTCCTGGAGGAGGGGGAGGAGAGATCCTACCCCACGGTTCTGGCGGCGAGGCGCAGGGCGATGAGGATACCCGCAGACATCCACCTCTTCGACACCATGCCCGGCACGGGGAACCACGTGGCTGCGGCGATAGAGGACTCGAAGGTGGTAATCGCCGTATCTGAACCCACGCCTTTGGGGGAGCACGACCTTGAGATGATCCTCAAACTACTGAAAAGGCTGGGCCTCAGGGCATGGATAGTTATAAACCGCAGCGATCTGGGGAGCACAGAGGAGCATAGGAGAATAGCCGACAGATACGGGGCGGAGATAATAGCGGAAATACCGATGAGCGACGACATACTTAGGAGTTACGTGTCGGGCGAGCCTGCTGTCAAGATGTTCCCGGGCGGAGAAGCAGCGAAGATATTCCGCGAAATAGCGCGGAGAGTGGAGGAGGTGATGTGAGTGGAAATCGTGGTGGCCAGCGGCAAGGGCGGTGTGGGAAAATCCACTCTTACCGCATCACTGATTGCCCTCCTCTCAAGGGACCTAAAAATCGCTTCGGTGGACGCGGATGCTGAGGCTCCCAACCTGCACCTCCTGTTCAACGTGCGCAACTGGGATCGAGAGGAGGAATTCATCTCAGCTAAAACCGCCCGCATATTGGATAATTGCATCAACTGCGGGCTGTGCAGGAATGTTTGCGTTTACGAGGCAATCTACGTGGACGATGGGGGCAACCACAGGATAAAGGAGTACCTCTGCGAGGGCTGCGGCGCCTGCAGCGCCGTGTGCCCGGTGGACGCGATAGAGATAAGCGATTCAATATCCGGATGGCTGCGGATAGCCAGGACGAAATACGGGCCCCTGGTCTCCGCGGAACTTGATGTGGGCAAGCCCAACAGCGGGAAGCTCGTCACGGAGGAGAAGAGAATTGCGAGGGAGTGGCAAAAGGAGGGCGCTGTGGAGCATATAATAATAGACGCGGCCGCCGGGATAGGGTGCCAGGTAATATCGTCCATAAGCGGGGCCAACAAGGTGATCATCGTAGCCGAGCCCACGCCGTCCAGCGTGAGCGACATGAAGAGGATGTACGACCTTGCCATGCACTTCCGGATAGACACGAAGATAGTGATAAACAAGGATGGTATGAATCCGGGGTACCGGGGCATAGAGGAATTCGCCGAGGAAAACGGTGTGGAGATAATAGGGAGGATTCCCTACGACCCGTCGGTTCCAAAGGCGATGACTGCGATGAAGCCCCTTGTGGAGTTCGCCCCTGAATCGGAGGCGAGCAAAGAGATTATGAGGATTGCGGAAGTGGTGAGGGGGTGGCTGTGATGTACGAGGAGGAAATAGTGAAGTATCTCCTGAAGGA
>WAOY01000227.1 GCA_015520985.1 DHVE2 group archaeon | reverse complement strand
CCTTTAGATACGTGTGGTACTTCCCGTCGTCCTCGAACACGATGGCGATGGATCTCTCCAGATCCCTTATCTTCTCCTTCTTCTCATTCTCCGTCGCATTGAATTTCTCCACGAGCTTCTGCAGTTCTTCCCTCATGTCAGACATCTCGCTCACCTCAGAACTCTATTCCCTTCCTCGCCATGACCCCGCGGCGGAAGTAATGCTTTACCTCCCGCATCTCAGTAACAAGGTCTGCCCTCTCCACTATGACATCGGGGGCATACCTCCCCGTGAGTATGACCTCGGTTCTTTCCGGGACCTCATCCAGGATGGAAAGGACGTCATCCACGGGGATAAGGCCGAAATCCATGGCCACGTTAACCTCGTCAAGTATGACGATGTCATACTCCCCGCTCCTCACCTTCTCCCCGGCGAGGGCAAGCGCGTTTCTGGCCCTTTCCACGTCCTCCTTCGCCGGGTTGTTCCTGTTCACAAACCTGTTCGTGCCGAAGGCGTGAACCTCGATGCCGAGTTTCCTCGCAGATATCTGCTCCCCGTAGCCCGCGTCGGGCTTCATGAACTGAATAACGCAGACCCTCATCCCCCTACCCGCGGCGCGCATGGCCAGGCCGAAAGCGGCGGTGGTTTTTCCCTTTCCGTTGCCGGTGTAGACGTGAACGTAACCCATCGCCACCCCATGCGCTGATGGGATAAAAAACTGATTGCGGGGTAAGGATTTTATACATAATCGCATTTTACCCGAATATGGGGGAGAAGGGCCTGATCGCCCTGAACATACTCATTGTTGTATCCCTTCTCGCCCTGCATTATTACCGAATCGGGATTGTCCCGGAGAGAATAAAGATATGCGACGCACGAAATCACCTGGGGGAACTTGTCAGGGTGGAAGGCATAGCCTGGAAAGTGCACCGCGGCGATGCGTACACGAGCATAGTTCTCACCGATGATTTTAACTCTACCATCACAGTGTTCGCCAGGTTCAGGGTTGAGGTTGTTCCCGGGGCCAGGATCTCGGTGCGGGGAATTCTTACGGAATTCGCGGACACCGTGGAGATCATGCCCGAGGATCCCGGCGACGTGATGGTAGTCTCGAGGCACTACAGCACGTATCTCCCAGTACTCCTCGCAAACCCGGACAGGTACAACGGATTCTCGGTTAGATTTCCAGCGGAGGTGGAGTACACTAGGGTAATTTACCTGAACCTCACGGACGAGTTCGGGAGTGTTAGGGGCTATGTTAGCGGATACAGTGGCGACAGGGTAGCATATTTCCACGGAAAGGTACGGGATTCGCGTTTCTACGTGGAGTTTGCGTCGGACAGATGCGCCGATGGGTACGAGATGGTGAATACCACGACGATCCTGGGTCACAACGGGGAGAAGGTGTGCCTTCGCGCCACCGTATACGACTACGGCCTGAAGATGTACGTATCCTGGAAGAATTACACCATACCCGTGTACTGCGAGGCACCTGAGATCCCCTCAGGGAACGTTGAGGTCGAGGGAACCTTCACCTACGACTCCCTCTCGGGGAGATACGTGGTCTACGCGGGAAACGTTATATAAAGGCTGTGCATTCCTTCGCTATGAACAACAGAGCCGTGTTCACCGTCGCTATACTCCTGGCTTTTGCAACCGGATTCATGTCCGCTGAGATGCTGTCAACGCACGCTCCCCAGACGGGCGGGAATGTGATTGTATCAAACAACACGAAGATAATGGCAATCAACG
Source organism: DHVE2 group archaeon (assembly GCA_015520985.1). Classification (GTDB taxonomy): domain Archaea; phylum Thermoplasmatota; class Thermoplasmata; order Thermoplasmatales; family Aciduliprofundaceae; genus JAADDK01. Next base: position 2,583 of record WAOY01000227.1, on the reverse strand, counting down.
ACCGCGACTACTACCCAGTGGCCATGGAGAAGATCAGCGGCGCGAAGAAGAGCATACACATGATAATGTACGAGATCCGCTGGTACGGAAACCCCGAAGGCAATTCGCGGGACGTCTGCAGGCTCGCGGTGGCCCTCGTTGAAGCACGAGATAGGGGTGTGGACGTGAAGGTAATCCTGGACGATGGCCGCGGCTACGGGTTCACTAATCAGGACCTCGTGGACGCCGCCAAGAACTGGTCCTCCTACTTCTCCTCGCATGGCATAGAGGTGAAATTCGACTGGAGCAACGAGACCACCCACGACAAACTCATCATAATAGATGGAGAAATAGTCATAGTGGGCTCCACGAACTGGAGCCAGAGCGCCCTCAACTACAACCACGAGGCAAATGCGCTCATAGAGAGCAGGGAGGTCGCGGAGGAGTACGAGAACTACTTCGAGGACCTCTGGAACAGGTACTGATTCATCCCCACCCCAACTCTTTCATCAGTTTCTTTATCTTCCCGCAGGCGTGCAGAACGGAATCTCGTTCCCACCCCTCGTAGACGCCACCGCAGTGCGGCGTCATTATCACATTGTCGAGTTCTTCGAAGGGGTAGTCCTGCTTGAACCCCCCGCGGTAGTGCCACCACACGTCCAGGCAGGCGGTGAACTCCGGGTTCACCCTGAGGAACTCATATAGGTCCCTCTCCACTATTATCTTCCCCCGGGCCACGTTAACCAGGATTGCGTTTTTCTTCATTCTCTCCAGGATTCCGCGGTTTATTATGCCCTTCGTCTCCGGTGTGAGGGGGATGGATATGACGAGTATGTCCACCTCTCCGGCCACGCGTGGCAGATCCGAGAGTTTACCCACAAACTTAACTCTCAGGTCGCCACTGTAAACTCCCCGGGAATTTATGGCGTATATACCCACATCGAATGGAGCGAGCATCCTCGCTATATTCTGTCCGATGTTCCCGAATCCAACGATGCCTACCTTCTTACCACGGAGAAGCCTGCTCTCCTCCATCTGCGGGAACTCGCCGAGGCGCATTCTTCTGTCCCTCTGGGGAATCCTCTTCAGGGCAGTGAGAATGAGGGAGAAGGCGTGCTCCGCTACGGCCCATGCATTGGCTCCGGAGTTGGACGAGAGGATAACACCTTCGGGCACCTCCTCAGGGGGTATGTGGTCCACCCCCGCAGTAAGCGCCTGTAGAATGCGAAGGTTCTTCATCCTTGGAATTAACCCCCTCGCCCTGCGCCAGTGCAGGAAAACGAGGATTTCCGCATTCGCCAAGAATTCCTCATCTGCGCCTTCCGCGCAGGACACCTCCGCTCCGAGGCATTCCCGGAGAATATCAACGGCGTTTTTCTCGCAGAAAGTGGTCACGATGCGCATATCCCCTCATGGCTTCAGGGATAAATAACGGTTGCCCCGCGGGAAAGGTATATATGCGTAGAGGTTTTCTCTATCCCGGGCGGGGGTTCTCGAGCCAGGCCAAAGAGGCCGGACTTAAGATCCGGTTCCGAAGGGATTCGTGGGTTCAAATCCCACCCCCCGCATTTTGAAGGGGGCTTTGCCCCCTTTCAAAACCCCCAGAAGGGGAACCTTGGTTCCCCTTTCTAAACCCCTCCTTTTGTTTTTCAAAGCGTGTGGAAAAGCAGGATTGTGAAGTACTCCGCGAAGTATACGAGGTAGATGTAAAGGACTTTCTCCCTCATCAGCAGAAACGCGCCCAGGGCCGCGAGGAGAACGAAGACGGGGAGCATCTCCGGGGCGATTATGCCCGGGAGGGAGAAGGCGAGGAGCATCATCGCCGCCGCAATCTTCTTACCACGCTCCCTGCCGAAGACCGTGAATATCGTCTTGACCCCATTCTCCACGTCGCTCTCCACGTCCTTCAGGTCGTTCATAACGCTCCCCGCGGAGAACACGGCGAAAAGGACGAGGAAGTAGGTCCAGAACCGAAGGTCGAAGGTTCGCATCTCAGGATACCACGGGGAGAAGTAGCCCATGGCGAAGAGGAGCGCCGAGCCCAGACCGATTATTATCGTCTTCGTGCCGTACCTCTTCAGGTAAATCTTCGGGTACGAGTAGAGAAATCCGAGCAGGACGAAGAGGAGATAAAAGACGAGGGGCATGATTCCGAGTATCAACGCGGTGTAGGCACCGGTGATGAGGGCTAGTAGGGAAAATCCCATGAGGTTGATCTCGGTGTACTCCCCGGATACAATGCCCCGGTACGCATTCGTAATTCTGTCCACCTGCCTGTCGTAGTAGTTGTTTATGGCGACGACGAAGGCCCAGCCGGAGGCCGCAGATAGGATCCCTATTAGAAGCACTAGCAGGTTGCCCCGGAAATACACATCCTCCATCCCGAGGAAGTTAAGCTGGACGAAGAAGCCGAGGACGTACATCAGGGAGAAGTGGATTATGCGCGGCGGTGAAGCATCCCTCATCAGAATCTTCACCTTCTGGGGATTCTCCACCAGGATGGTCAGCCAGAAGAATATGGAGGCGAAGGTGATGTAGATGAAGTTGTAAACGATGTAAGGGTAATCCCTGGTGAATTCGTTGAAGGGTCCGGTGAGGGAGAGG
>WAOY01000226.1 GCA_015520985.1 DHVE2 group archaeon | reverse complement strand
CCTACAACCTGGTGGGGCCCATCGACAGGATCATACCCGTGGACATATACGTACCCGGATGCCCACCCAGGCCAGAGGCGATAATAGACGCCTTCGTGAAGGCCTGGCTCAAACTGGAGCGGCTCCGGGGCGAAGGGGGTGATTGATATGGACCCGAACTCGATAGTTGAGGAAATCAAGAGGAGGTTTGAATGCGAGGTTGAGCTCCATTCCAGGAGCTGCGGGAGAAAGAAGATGGAAAGGCACAACGTCTTCGCGAGGATAAAGCGGGAGGATTTCCGAAAATTCATAGACTTTCTCTTCGAGATCCAGGATTACCCGCACTTCTCCGTGATAAGCGCCACAGATCTGGGAAATTCGGTTGAATTGCTCTACCACTTCACCGTCGGCTACGGAGAAATGGGCGGCGAAGTTGTCGTGACAGCAGCGGTGAACCTCCCCAAGGAAGATTTGAGGATTGAGACCATAACGGACAGGATTCCCGGAGCGCTGATATCCGAAAGGGAGATACACGAGATGGTGGGTGTGGAGTTCACAGGATTGAAGGATACGAGGCACTTCTTCCTAGACGAGAACTGGCCCGAGGGGAAGTATCCTTGGCGCCGCGACGATACCTTCCCGGAGGAGATGCTGAACCGCCTGTACGAGACGTGGAGATCCGGCAAGGGGGGCGATGGAGATGAGTGACGAGGCCCTCTACACAATCCCGGTTGGACCGGTGCACCCCGCGCTGAAGGAACCCATTGAACTGGATCTGAGGGTGGAGGGCGAGAGGATAGTGGGAGTCGACGTGAAGTGCTCGCAAGCACATCGGGGTATCGAATGGCTCGGAATGAACAGGAACAACTCCATCCAGAACATCTACCTGGCGGAGCGGGTCTGCGGGATATGCAACGTTTGCCACCCCTACTGCATGGTTCTGGCCGTGGAGGAGGCCGCGGGGATAGAGGTCCCGGAGAGGGCCGATTACATCAGAACAATAGTGGCGGAGATGGAGAGAATACACTCGCACCTCCTGTGGGCGGGGGTGGCGGCCCACGAGATCGGATTTGACACCGTCTTCCACTACACCTGGGCGCTCAGGGAGGAGATAATGGACGCGATAGAGTACGTCACGGGGAACAGGGTCACCAAGGGGATAATGATGATCGGCGGCGTGCGCAGGGACATAACAAAGGAGAGGGAGGAAAGGATAAGGAAGGCGCTGAGGTACTACGAGGAGAAGTTCGAGAAGATTGAGGACCTGGTGCTCCACGACAAGACGATAAGGATGAGGACCAGGAACGTGGGAATCCTCACGAGGGAGGATGCGTTGAAGCTCTGCGCCGTTGGCCCAGTGGCCAGGGCTTCCGGCGTGCCAAAGGACGTGCGCCAGGACTACCCCTACGGCGCCTACGCAGATATAGGAGTAAGGGCGATTCTCCCCGACCAGTACACCGGCGAAATAATTGGCGATGTGTACGACAGAATAGTTGTGAGGCTCCTAGAGGTGAAGCAGAGCATACAGATAATCCACGATGCACTGGACAACATACCCCAGGGGGACATAGTGGCTGAGAAGAACCTGGTGAAACTCCTGTCCATGCTCAAAAGGGCAGAGGGTGAGGGAATTGGCAGGGTGGAAGCTCCACGAGGAGAAGACATACACTACGTGCGCCTGCGCCAGGGCGAGGAGCCGTTCCTCTCCTGGAAGATAAGGGCGCCCACGTACAACAACGTGCTCCCGTGGATTCCGATGCTTCTCGGCGCGGAGATTGCGGACGTGCCCATAGTGGCGGCGAGCACGGATCCGTGCATGTCATGCCTGAACCGCGTCACAGTGGTGGATGAATCATCGCGTAAGGAATTCACCCTCACCAAGGAGAGGATGCACGAGATGAGCGTTCGCAAGACCAGGAGGATGATGCGCCATGTGTGAGCTCTGCACCCTTCTCGCGGGGATAATCGGAACCCTTGTCCTCGGCATATTCGCTATAGCCTTCGGCCTTTCGGTTAAAGGCATCGACCGCAAACTTTCGGCGAGGATGCAGTGGAGAATAGGCCCGCCCCTCAGGCAGCCCTTCAGGGACGTGAGGAAGCTCCTTCTCAAGCAGTCGGTGCTGCCGAAGAACGCGGTTCCGTGGATCTACAACTCCGCGCCTGTGATAAGCCTCGCAGCCCTGATCTCGGTGCTCCTCTTCCTCCCTATTGGCCCCGTACCCGCCCTCCTGGGGGCTTCCGGGGACATAATCGTTGTGCTCTACCTCCTCATTATCCCGGGCATAGCTATGATAGTGGGAGGATTTTCCTCCGGCTCTCCCTTCGCGTCCATAGGCGCGCAGAGGGAGATGGTCCTCCTGATATCCTACGAGCTGCCCCTCTCGATGATAGTTTTCACCTTCGCCTGGATGTACAGCATCGTGGCACCTTCGCTCCCCGCGCTGTCCTTCGAGACCTTCGGCACGGTGCCCATATGGAGCGTCCTGGGCCCGGCTGGATTCATCGGCGCCACCATATTCCTTGTGGTGCTCCTGATAGTGACCACAGGGGAGATGGCGAAGGTCCCCTTCGATATCCCCGAGGCGGAGACGGAGATAGCCGAGGGCATATTCGCGGAGTACTCGGGCAGGAACTACGCCCTGTTTTACCTGGCGGACGCCGTGAAGATGGTCGTCCTTCCAGCGATAATTATCGCGATATTCTTCCCTTACAACCTCTCCCCCCTGCTCTCCGAGTACTTCCCCAACCTTCCCATGAGCGATTGGGTCGCCTACGGGGTGGACATCCTGTTCTTCATGCTGAAGGTCCTCCTGATCGACATCGTGGCCGTGACGTTCATGAGGACTGCCTTCGCCAGGATGAAGATAGACCAGGCCGTGCGACTCTACTGGTTCCACCTGTTCACCGCTGGCATTATCGCCATGCTCCTCGTGGCTGCAGATGTGATGGGGGTGCTCTGAAATGCCCGCGATAACCGAGGTATGGAAGGTACTGTTCAAAAGGCCATTCACCAACAGGTTCCCGGCGAAGTACGCGCCCAGGAGCGTGCACGGCTTCGTCAGGAGGGTGCAGGCGGGCAAGGCGAAAATAGCTCCGCCGGTTCCAACGCCCCCTAATTTTCGGGGGAAGATAAACTACGAAGTGGACAAGTGCATCGGCTGCGGTTTGTGCATACGGGTGTGCCCGACAAAGGCCATAGTGTGGAGAACCGTGGAGGTGGAGCAGGGAGAGAAGAAGGTGGCGAAAAAGAAGGTGAAGATCTTCGTCTCCCGTTGCTGCTTCTGCTCCCAGTGTGTTGACATATGCCCCAAGGACTGTCTCTCCATGAGCGACGAGTTCCTTCTGGCCAACGAGGATAAGCTGGCGAATGAGCTCATAGTCCTGTGATCTTCTCCGCTATTTTTCTCACGTCCTCCGAGAAAGGCGATTCGAGGAGCGATGGAACGTCGCCTATGAGGGAATCTATCTCGTCGTACCTCCGCACCGCGCCAAGGTATCTCACGTCTCGATCCTTCGTAAATTCCTCCACCACGTCACCCCGGGCCATGTTCTCCACGACGCCCAGTATTTTTCTGCGGCCCTCCTGGAGCAGCGTGATAAGGTTCCCCGCCACCCTGAGGGAAAGGGGCGAGGGAGTCATCACCACAAGGAACTCACCCCGGGGGATGAAGCGAAGGAGGTCCAGGGTCTGCTCCCCCATCCCTGGGGGCATATCTATGATAAGGTAGTCAAGCGAGTCCCAGCGGGTTATGGCAAGTATCTCTATCAGGGCGTCGCTTACCTCCTCACCGCGCAGGGGATTGGGGTTGTCCTGCGAATAGAACACTATGCTCATGAACTTTATCCCGTGCACATCCGCGGGCACAACGCCCCTCTCCTCCTCCGGGAGTTCGCCGATCTCAGCACCCAAGATGACATGGTCGCTGGCACCATGGAAGTCGAGATCTAGAAGTCCAACGGAATAGCCGAGGCGATTGAGGCTCAGCGCCAAGGTGGTGGATATCAACGATTTTCCCACGCCGCCCTTGCCGCTGACCACTGGTATAACGCGATTCACGCCGGAGAGTTTGAGTTTTATGCCCGCTATTCTCGGGTCCATATCACCTCACCTTCATCTCTCGTATGTAGACGCCTCGTCCCTTAACAACCTCGAAGTCCCTGCTCCCGCAATTGGGGCAAGAGAGGAACGCGTGCACAACCTCGGGGACGAAGTGAATGTCCTCCCGAATTTCCTCGTTCATCTCGCCCTTTGATTCCTCCAGCCTCCATTGGTGACCACAGGCGCGACATTGGAAGAGAGCCTTCTCCTCCTCGAAGACGAACTTCGCATCTTGGGCGATGGTATCCTTCTTCAAATTGTTCAGGGCGAACTCCACGATGTCGCGATCCACATCCTGCAATTCCCCAAGCACGATCACGATCTCCTCTATCCTATCCGCACCGTTCTTTTCCGCGAATTCTATCGCGGTCGCCATTATTCCCTCTGCAAGGGCCCATTCGTGCAACTTATCACCTCCTAGCAAACCCTCGGCACCGGATCGCCGATCGGTCTTTCGAGGAATCTCCTGCCACCGATCTCAGTCTCGAGGAGCACATGGCCGCGGTAATCCGGTATTACCTCTCCGATAACAGCCGCGTCCCTCCCGTACTTGCTCCTCCTCATGGCCCTCAGGGCATCCTCCGCGAGGTCCTTTGGAACGCACATTACCACCTTCCCCTCGTTGGCCATGTGAAAAGGCGAGATGCCGAGCATTTCACCGGCTGCGCGAACCTCCGGGCGCATGGGAACCATCGCTTCCCTCACCAGAATACCAATGTTGGCCTTCGATGCCATCTCATTCAGGGCTTCGCTCAACCCGCCGCGGGTCGGGTCCTTCATGGCGTGTATGTTCTCCCATCCGATCTCGCGGGCAACTTCTTTAATCACGGTCCACACGGGGGCAACGTCGCTCTTCAGAGATGTCTCAAATCCAATGCCCTCCCGGGTGCTCATTATCGCGAAGCCGTGCTCACCTATTCCTCCATTTATGAGGACCGCATCGCCGACCTGGCAGGTGGAGTCCCTTATAACTCTCTTTGCCACGCCCACCCCGGCGGTTATCACGTAAATCCCAATTTCGTCCTCCACCACCTTCGTGTCCCCTGTGATTACAGCAACGG
>WAOY01000225.1 GCA_015520985.1 DHVE2 group archaeon | reverse complement strand
GAGATAGGCGGATGCTATTACTCCGCCCGCCTGGCAGTCGCAGAAAAACTGGTGAAGATGAGGAGACAGGCGATGGCCATCGTCCTCAGGGAGGCGCAGCCGTCATACCTCATGCCCGTGGGAGTCTGGCAGGTACGGGAGAACGTGCGTGCGGCGCTCCGCAGCGATCCGATGGTCTTCGATTCAGAAAAGGATGCTATCACGTACGCGCTCTCGCAGTTCCACATACCCGGAAAGGTCTGGATGGAGAGATCCACCCTGCTGAGGGAATTGAAGGTTCAGAGGAGGCTCGAGGACTTTGAAATGCTCTGAGATCTTCGTGAAGAGTGCGCTTAGCAGATCCAGGCTGGAGAATACTGAGTACTCTCTCAACCCCTACAGGGGGTGCGGGCACAGCTGCGTATACTGCTACGCGCCTTATGTTCTGCACGTCCCCAGGGAAGAATGGAACTCCAATATCCTCGCGAAGGTGAATCTGCCCACCGTTCTGGACAGGGAGATGAAGAGAAAAAGGCCCCGGGGGACGATAACTGTTGGAACGGTTACGGACGCGTACCAGCCCTGCGAGAGGCGGTATGGGATAACAAGGAGATCCCTGGAGGTCCTGCTGAAATACGATGCGAGGGTGTCCATACTCACCAAGTCATCCATGGTGCTGAGGGACTCAGATCTCCTGGGGAGGTTCAGGCATGTGGAGGTGGGGGTGACCATCACGAGCACGGACGATTCCTTCCGGAGGAAGGTCGAGCCACGGGCATCCAGCGTGGAGGAAAGGTTCCGCGTTCTTGATGAGCTCCCGGGGAGTGTTCTGAAATACGTGTTCGTAGGCCCCCTGTTTTCAGAGGAGTACCTTGACGTGGATTACCTCTTCAGGAGGGCGAAGAAGGCTGGGGTGGCTTACATCATCGTGGACAGGTTCAGGGAGAAGAAGGGGATGGTTCTTCCCGGGTGGTTCAGGAGCAGCCTCGGGGATGTCAGAGCATCGATAAAAAGGTTCAGGGAGATGGAGAGCCGCTACGGCATACCCGTGGTCTTTGCCTTTTAGACCATGTCCTTCGCGATGCGCTCTATGTCCCTCCGCAGCCCCTCGGCCCTGCCTTTCCCAACTACGATGACCGCCGTTTTTGATGCTTCGGTGGAGAGGCGCATCACGTCATCACGGCTCATGTTGTTTATGTCCATCCCCAGCCTCTCGCACTGGTGCAGTATGAACTGCTCGCCCCAGTCCCCCAGGTGTTTCTGGGATACGCGTATGAGTTTCTTTCTAACGGCGTCGCCGTTCATTCTACCACCACGTACCTGCTCATGTCAAAGAAGCCGTATATGAAAAGGGCAACCGCCGCGATGCCCGTGAGCCCGGCCGAAACGAGGAAGTAGTATGTCCAGTCCCCACCCAGGTAATACACCAGGAGGTTGCCGGTGGCGATCAGGAACATCACAAGGCCCAGGAGAACGACGGAGTACGTCATTATGGACAGGAACTTGGATATCTGGGACCTGGGTATCTTCCTCTGCATGTTCATTGCCTTCTTTCCGCCGATCCAGGTGATGATAGCACCCAGGAACAGGACCGCTGCGCGGATTAAAAGCACGGCTTCAAGCTCATTCACCGAAGATCACCCCCATAACCGAGGACAGTTCGCTCAGCATCCTGTAACTGAAGTACGCGGCCGGTACCCACAGTATGTTCCCCAGGAGATTCAGAATCCCACGCGTGGTGTCATCGTCAAAGAGCACGGTGGAGAGGGTGAAGAGCATACCGACGGTGAAGAAAATCGCCGCCAGGGAAACGTTGTTTCCGACCCTCACCAGGGCCTCTGCTCCGTTCTTCTTCATCCTCCTCTCGAAGACATAGGCCATCAGAAGAAGGGTCAGACCCAAAATCACCCCGAGTACATCCGCAACATTGTCCGGACGAAAGCTCATTATTGGCAGTAGGTTTATAACTATATAAAGATATTCCCAAACCGCTTATTTTCGTTTTATGGTTCGCGGGAAATAATAACGATGCGTTTTTATATCTGCAATCCATTCCCGCTCCGAAGGTGGCTCCGAGATGCTACTGAGGGTGGGTGGAATGGAAAAACTGCTTGTTTTATCCATAGTGCTAGTTCTGGCTACCTCAACCGCCGTGTATCTGGCTTCATCGCAGCCTTCTCAACCCCTTAACCCCAGAGGCGTGGTGGTATTCGACTTCACCAAGGACGAAGACGCGGGTAATGCGGACTGGCGGGCAGACGGTGCGTACTCGAGTTTCGCGGACTCCCTGCGAAAAGAGGGGTACGAGGTGAAATCCGTAGGGGACGGTAAAATAAATTCCAATCTCCTAAAAAATTGCACGGTCCTCGTGATCCCTGAGCCCCAGGATAGGTTCAGCGATGCCGAAAGGGATGCGATAATCAACTTCGTGAAAAACGGCGGCGGACTGCTCTACATCGCGGATCACAAGTCCTCAGACAGGAACGGCAACGGGTGGGACTCCTGGAGGATATGGAACGATAATCTCAACTTCGACGATCTCTTCGGCATACATCTCCTCCAAGTTATAGCGGGAAACGGCGACTACGAGGTCTCGGAGTTCTCCAACGTGAGCATTCTGACCGATGGACTGAACACGGTGGGCATATGGTCAGGAACAACCATGCGAACCGAGGATCCCGCAAGGGGAGCCGCTTACCAGACCATCGGCGGGAATAAGTACGCGGTCATGGCCTATGCCACCTACGGAAAGGGCAGGGTGGTGGTGTGGGGAGATTCCTCCACCTTCGATGACGGCACCCCGGACCCGGATAACAGGGGGGATCACCTGCACAGGAACTGGAGGAGGTACGACGACGCAAGACTCGCACTTAACATCGTGAAATGGCTCGCCACGCACAGCCAAGATTCCCCAGGATATCCTCCAGAGGCCCCCACCGGGCTAAACGCAACCGCCGGGGACTCCGAGGTGAGGCTCACCTGGCGCATGCCGTCCACGCTCCACGGGGAATGGGCGATGGCGAGCAGGACCTTCTTCACCGGGGGATACGGGGAATGCGTCGTAAGCGATGGAAAGAGCATCTACATCCTAATGGAAAAGAACGAGTACCGCAAGGCACTGTTCTACAGGTACGACCCCACCTCCGGCACCTGGCGCAACCTGAGCGCCGGTTTGTCGGGGATTTCGTTTGAGAACGGCGTCGCCATGGCCTACGACTACTCCGGCAACTTCTACGTCCTGGCGGGGGGCTCATACAGGAGCGGCGAAGATCGCGTGATGTTCTTCAAGTACAACATCTCCACGGATTCGTGGAAACGCCTTGCGGACACGCCGCACGTGCAGGGGGCGGGGGACGCGATTGTCTATTCCGGCTACGACCACAGGATATACGCGTTCCTGGGGAGGGCGCACTACCTCGGGAGCTACAGGCCATCAGATTACGGAGTCTTCGCCAGGTACGATCCATCCTCCAACTCATGGGAGATACTCAGGTATCCTCCGTGGCCGGGCACAGACGATGGCGCCTCCCTCGCCTGGACCGGCGGGAGGTACATATACGCCCTGCAGGGCGAATTC
>WAOY01000224.1 GCA_015520985.1 DHVE2 group archaeon | reverse complement strand
GTCATCTTGTCGAGGGTCTCCTCTGACACGGCTTCTATGGCCTTCAGGCCGAGCATGATGGCCTCATCCATGCTCATGTCCTCCCGGTACTCCCTCTCCAGGAGCTCCATCACCGTTTCCCTCCCGGAACCGATGCACCCGGCCTTGTAGGCCATTATCGCGCCGCTGGGCTCCGTCTCCATGAGATATATACCCTTGTCGTCCACGCCCCCAATGAGGAGGGACGCGCCGAAGGGCCTCACGCCCCCGTACTGGGTGTACTGCTGCTTGTAATCGCTAAGCCTCTTGACCAGCTGCTCAACAGTAATCTTCTCCCCGTAGGTTACCTTCTCGATCTGGGAAATCAGGCGGGCGTAATCAACGAGGATCCTCGCGTCGGCAACTAGCCCGGAGGTGGCGCACCCGATGTGATCGTCCACCACGTATATCTTCTCCATCATCTCCTCCTCTATCAGGCGGCTCTTGATCCTCTTATCAGCGATGAGAACCACACCGTCCTTGAACTTCAGACCCACAGTGGTGGAACCGCGCTTCACGGCGGCGCGGGCATACTCAACCTGAAACAACCGACCATCGGGACTAAACACCGTTATTGCCCTATCATACGCCATCTGTGCTGGTTGCATCTCATCATCACCTCTCTGCGGGGATTATGTCTTTTCATTATAAAACTTTATGCTCACCGCCGGATTTGATGCCGATGTATTTAAATACTCCCAGACCCACTTTGTAACCTTAGAAGAGTTTCAATGCCTGACAAATCTTATGACGCATCTTGTAAAAAGCATTAAATATTTGATGTTGATGAAGTAACTGGTGGGAAGTTATGGTCGATGGAAGCCTCGGACCAAAAAGTATTGTGAGGAGAAGAGAGAAAAAGAGGGCACATGGGCGGATTTTGTTTGTGCTTTTCATTTCTGCCCTGCTTCTGACAGCGCTGTTCCTGGCGCAGATCAGCGGGCCTAACAGGGAATACGGGCACGGGGCCCTGTACATGGTGCATGCGCCCCCCAGCGAGGTGAGGGCCTTAACCAGGGGTAGCGGTATCGTGGAGAGCTACGACTCATTCGTACTGGTGAGGATGAGTGAAAAGGATGCCGCTGCCTTCACAGCCCGGGGAATTCCCGTGGAGAGCGTGGATTACATGGAGAGAATAGGAGTGGCAAACTATCCCTTCTACCCGGGGGATAAGCAGAGGATACCCGACTACCTCAGGGTCGAAAAGAGCGATTACCTGCTGGTGAAGTTCCACGGGCCGGTTAAGGATGAGTGGAGAAGGGCCCTGGAGAAGAAGGGATTCGATTTCCTGGGATACGTTCCCTACAACACCTTCCTCGTGCGTGGGCCTTACGAGGAAAAAAGTGCTGTGGAGAAGTTGCCCTACGTTGAGTACGTGGGAATCTATCAGCCCGCATACAGAATTGATCCGGTTCTCATGGGCTCCAGCGGGATGAAGGAGGTCAAGATCATACTGTTCTCCGGCGTGAGCCCGGTGAAGGTCGCCAAGGAGATATCGGCTCTGGGAGGTACCGTGGAACGGTGGAGCTACGGAATGTACAACAATTACGTGGTCGCCAGGATGCCCCCCAGCGTTATATATATGGCCTCCAAGATTGAGGGAGTACTCTGGATCCAGCCCAGGATTGAATTCAGGGTATACAACGACGTCGCACATGCGATTCTGCAGGACGCGAGCACAAGCGCATCTGACCACACAGTGTGGGATCATGGACTTCACGGCGAGGGACAGATAATAGGGGAATCGGACACCGGCATTGACTACGACCACACCATGTTCCGCGATTCCAATGCGCCCAAGATGGACGACCCGAAGAACTACGACATCAACAACCTACCTGATCCGGATTACAGCCACAGGAAAATTGTGCACTACTGGACCTACGTTGATGACCATGACCTCGACTCTTCCGGCCACGGAACGCACGTCGCCGGAAGCATCGCAGGCAATGCCACGCCCTACAGCTCTTCGGATGCGCAGTACAACGGAGAGGCCCCGAGTGCGAAGCTGAGTTTCGTGGACATAGGTGGCAGCGGGGATTCCCTGAGTCTGCCTGATGACCTCAACATACACTTCTTCTGGATGTACCACGACGGTGCCAGGATCTCCAGCCACTCCTGGGGAGGGAGTGCCAACGGTTACACCGGAGAAGCCATGAACGTTGACCAGTTCATGTGGAGCCACCCGGATTACCTCGTTCTCTTCGCCAACGGAAATGCCGGTTCAAACACCAACACCGCGGGCTCACCGGCGACCGCCAAGGACTGCATCAGTGTGGGTGCGCTCGGTGACGATAGTTCCTGGTCCGGAAGCGAGACCCTTCAGGACATCGCAGGATTCTCATCCAGGGGACCAACCGCGGATGGCAGGCTGAAGCCCACCATAGTTTCTCCGGGTGTGGCCATAGACTCTGCGGACAGCGATGGTGATCCCACTTCCAACAATGGGGGTATAACAAGCATGCAGGGTACCTCCATGGCCACGCCCAACGCCGCCGGCGCCATGGCGCTGGTGAGGCAGTACTTCACCGACGGGTATTATCCCACCGGAAGCAAAGGAACTGGCTATGCCTTTACCCCATCCAACGCCTTGCTCAAGGCGATGGCCATTAACTCCGCGGACCAGGCCACCGGCAACGGCGCAGCGGATCATCCGTACAACGGTATGACATTCCCGAACAACGATCAGGGGTTCGGCAGGCTGCACCTGGAGAACGTGCTCTACTTCCCAGGAGATTCCCGCAAACTGCTCGTGTACGACCACGGATTTGACGGTTCCCGGGGCATAGTCACCGGCGAGACCTGGGAGCGCAAGGTCGTGGTGAGCAGTTCATCAGAGGACCTCAAAATAACCCTCGTGTGGACCGATTATCCCGGCGTGCCGGGTGCATCGACGGCGCTTGTGAACGATCTCGATCTTGTGGCCATAGCCCCTGACGGCACCGAGTACCATGGGAATATATTCAGCGGGAGCACCATAGGTTCGGTGTATTCATCGGCCAATCCGAGCAGTTACGATCGTGTTAACCCCGAGGAGGAGATATGGGTCAACAGCCCGGCAACCGGCACCTGGACGATACGTGTGGTGGGATACAGCGTCGCGGTGGCACAGCCATTCGCTCTTGTGATCACAGGAGACCTTGACACATCCTCGAGCATAGACCTTGATAAGAACGTGTACAGCGAGAACGATGTCATTACGATAAGGGTCGTTGACACCGCATCATCTGGGACCGTGACCGCTCACATAAGCAGCACCACGGATTCAAGCGGGCTCGATGTGACCCTTACTGAAACCGCTGCGGGGAGCCATGTTTTCGTGGGCACCGTCCAGACATCCCCCACCAGCGCGGCTGGAAAGCTTGCTGTTAGCGATGGAGATGAGATCATAGCCACCTACGGGCAGTCTAGTGCCAATGCCCATGTGGATGCCTCCGCCCCATCGCTTAACAACCTCCACGTGGAGGACGTTGCCGATAACCAGGCTTACGTGGTCTGGGACACGGATGATTACACAAACTACACCCTCAGGTTCGGGGATAATCAGGCATCCCTCAGCTCAGTGATAAGGGACACCAACTTCACCTACGGAACCCACCGTGTTCTGCTTTACAACCTTACGCCCAACACCACATATTACGTGGATGTAAGTGCCTGGGACCGCGTGGGTCACATGGTATCCGGATCGCTCAGCTTCACCACCTTGCCACGGGGAGATGTGCTCATCGTGGACGATGATAGCCCGAGTTCAAACTGGGAGGAGTACATAATGAATTCCCTCTCCGCCAACGGGTGGACCTACGGCGTGTGGCACTATGCGGCGCAGGGTAGACCCACCCTGGCTTATGTGCAGCAGTATCGCGTGGTGGTTTGGGACACCGCCGATGGGTATCCGCCGATAGACGACGATGACGTTACACAGGTCCTGGAGCCGTATCTGGACAACGGAGGACGCCTGTTCATAATAGGTCAGGACATTGGATGGGCTGCCTACGACACGCAGAATTCGCCCTGGGCTTCAACTACCGTTCAGGGATTCATAGAGAATTACCTCGGCTCCGGGTTCAACAACGACGATTCCGGCGGCAGGCATGTGACCGGGGTTAGCGGAGATCCCGTAGGTGACGGAATAAGCGACTCCCTTGTGGACACCATCGGCGGGCTGTACCCCGAAGATCTGAAGGCGCAGAACGGAGGAGTTACCTTCCTGCAGTACGACGACGCGAGTAACAAGATCGCAGGAGTGAGGCATGACGCAACGACGTATCGCACCGTGTACCTTGGACTTGCGTTCCAGGACATAAGTACGGAGGCGCAGAGGAACCTGCTTATGGATCAGGCCATTGTGTGGCTCCTAGGGAGCAATCATCATCCCAGCGCGCAGGTTACCTATCCCAACGGGGGCGAGACTGTGAGCGGTGTGGTCACCATCACTTGGACCGCCAGCGACGACAGTGCGGTTGATCACGCAGAGGTGTACTACAGCGATGACGGAGGAAACACCTGGTACTACATAGGCAAGAGCACCGGAAATTCGATTGACTGGGATACCACGTCGGTGAACGATGGCAACAACTATCTGGTAAGGGTCATAGTGTACGACGACACAGGCCTGCATGTCATAGATTCCTCCGATTCCACCTTCACTGTGAGCAATGCCATTCCGGAGTTCAGCGACGGTATACTTGCAGTGCTCCTCGTTGTGCTGGTGCTCTTTGCAGCGCTGAGAACCAGGAGGGACTGATTCCCTCGCCTCTTTTTTCTTTTCTTGACGAAAATTTAAATACTTTTGCGCGGATACGTTCTTTGTGTGGCCGGCACCGCCAGGGGAGCTGGAGGACAGGGAGTGGTATTATCCACCGAAGGACGAGGGCGATCTTGCAGAGGAGAAGGCCCTGAGAACGGTTGAACCGCGTGTTGTTTACGATATACCCGAGGAGCTCTGGGCCGGGAGGAAGTTCATAATAGTGGTCCTCTCCCTTAAGAGGAACGGAGACGAAGAGGTAAACCGCAGGGTTAAGCACGGTATATCGGAGAAGTGGAACAAGAGAGACCACGGCGCCATTCTGCAGGTGTGATGGAGAAGTCCCGGCTCCCGGATTCGAACCGGGGACCTGCGGATCTCTGCTGAGCGGCGTTTGGCACCCGCCCCGGG
This sequence comes from DHVE2 group archaeon, assembly GCA_015520985.1. Classification (GTDB taxonomy): domain Archaea; phylum Thermoplasmatota; class Thermoplasmata; order Thermoplasmatales; family Aciduliprofundaceae; genus JAADDK01. The sequence goes on along the minus strand of WAOY01000224.1, from coordinate 2,354 downwards.
GTGCGGAACCCAACTACAGTCCGCCGCTCTAGCCAGACTGAGCTAAGCCGGGACAATTGCCCGTTATTATCACGATGTATTTAAGATTTTCTTTGGGGGAGCACGGTGGATATCCTCACACGAAAGGTACGCATCCTCCAAGGTCTCTGGAAAAGTGTTTTAATATTCCTGGTCGATACCTCCCGCATGGCGAAACTCACCGTCGTCGTGGACAACAGGGCCATGAAGGGCCTGAAGGCTGCGTGGGGCCTAAGTGTACTCATAGAAGCGTATAAAAGAATCCTGTTCGACACGGGCCCCGACGCAAGGGTGCTGGAGGATAACATGCGCCGCCTTGGTATCACGGGTAGATTTGATCATCTCGTGATCTCCCACGCTCACTGGGATCACGCCGGCGGGATGAATTATGCCCTGAAATTCTCAGATCACATCTGCCTGCCCGAGAAAATTGGTACGGTGGGTGAAGTTTGCAGGAACCCCACGAAAATAGAGGATTTCGCCCAGACAACCGGGGTAATGGGACTTGCCATCAGGGAACAGGGACTGATCGTCCACGGCTCGGAGAAAACCGCACTCCTCGTTGGATGCTCGCATCCGGGCATAGACAATCTGACCAGGAGAGCTCACCAACTGACCGAGCAGATTGACATCGTAATCGGCGGATTTCACCTGGGAAGCGCGTCACGGAGGAAAATAGAGAAAATCGCCGAAGTATTCGATAAATTGGACGTGGGCGAGGTATACGGGATACACTGCACGGGCGATGAAGCGAGGAGGATATTCAGGGAAAAGCTCGGAGATAGGGCGAAGGCGGGTTACGCCGGATTATCCTTCGAGTTCTGACGTACCCTCTCGCACTCCGGTAATTTTCCAGTCTCCATGAACTCCTGGAAGTGCTCCAGCCACCGTGGATTGCCCTTGAAACTGTCCACGAACTTGACGAATTTCTCTATCCTCTCGAAACTCTCGTCGTCGATGTAATGCTCGATCTTGTTGGCGATGACATCCGCGTTCTTCTCATCCACTCCAAATATACCGAAGAATTCTTTTATCACCGCGTCACGATGCAGGAGCACCTCGGCGATTCTCTTCCCCTCGTCGGTTATTATTATCCCCCGGTACTTCTCGTACCTCACGAACCCCTTCTCCTGGAGCTTTTTGAGCATGTCCGTTACGCTGGCCGGTTTCACACCGAGAGCCTCGGCGATCTCAACGCTCCTGGCGAAGCCGCGCTCCCTGCAGATGACGTAGATGGCTTTGAGGTAGTCCTCCTCCTTCTCACTCATTCTGCTCCTCCCCCCGGTAATAGTAGTTCTCTCCCCTGATTTCTATGTTCCACCCGTTCAGTATCGCCTCCGTCACCTTCTTCCTCCCGCTCTTGAGCTCGTACCAGAGCGTTTTTCGCGAGATTCCCATCCTCGCGGCGGCCTCCTCCTGGGTGAGCCCGAGAACATCGACCAGGCGCATCGCCTCCAGCTCGGAGTAGGTCACGATGACGCTCCTCTTGTAGGGCACGCCCACTGGCGAATAGGTGTTCACGGGGGGAATGTACGAAATCCACCTGGCGAATTTCCTGCGTCCTCTACCGCGGCGCTCTCTCATTAATTACACAAATGCGATTTAATATTTATGCCTTCCGCGCATCCGCGGAGAAAGGTTTATCACCGCGGCGGGCATTATAACTTGAGGATGAAAACCCTGGAGCGCTTGGTGGAGAAGGCCGAAGGGCTCGAGGTGCCCATATGGGCCCTCGTGTTCCTCGTGATTGTTTTCTCGGCGATTAGGCACTACTTGGAAATATCCTTTTTCGGGTATGAGCACGTGACCCGCCTGTACTTTCTGCATGCCTGCTCTTACTATCTGATGGTCTTCATGTTCATCTTCCTCGCCCTTAAGGCCATAACAGGGGAGAAGGCGGACAGAATCGCGTCTGCGATTTCGGTGGCCGTGCCCGTGATCCTGCTGCCACCGATCGTTGACCGCTTCATCTTCGGGAGAACATCGGGGTACAGTTATCCCTCGCCCTACACGTGGGCCAACATGGCCATGAGCTTCTTCGAGAGTGACCCCACCTATCTCCACCGGGGACACCAGGTGGAATTCGCCATCCTTCTCGCTCTGATCTTCGTGTACATCCTCGTGAAGATGAAGCCCCTGGGCAGGGTTCAGCGTATCGCGGTTGCACTGGCTTCCACCTTCTCCGTATACGTGTCGATAGTCGCCATAAGCACCCCGAGGATATGGCCCCTTTTCGATCTCCTCTCCCTCACAGGGCCCTTCAACGAGTTCACCAGGGATTACCCCTACATCGTTTACAACTTCATCTACATCACCTTCGCCTCCATATTCTTCTG
>WAOY01000223.1 GCA_015520985.1 DHVE2 group archaeon | reverse complement strand
CCCAAATACCGCATAATCTCGTACACCGTGGAGAATGAGAGCTCTCTTAGCTTTATGGTGTAATCAAACCTTCCATACAGAGGGCTGCGGTAATCCTCAACCATCTTCTTTGACATGCTTATTAGCGAGCCAGTGACCACAAGTTTTGCATCCCTGTGTGAATCAATTAGCCTCTGCAAATCTGACAGAAAGGAAGGATTGATTTTCATGGCATTCTGGAGCTCATCTATGAATATTACCTCATTTTCTTCCATCAGGAACTCCACGATGTCCTTCATCATGCTCAAACTCTCTGGGATGTATCTCCTCTTCTTTATCTCATTTATCCAGTCCCTGCAAATGAGTGTCTCATTTTTCTCGGAAGGGATGAAGAGCGTGATGGGCTTCAGAGTCTCCTCCACCAGCCTCGTCTTGCCAACTCTCCTCCGCCCTATGATTGCCACCCTCGTGGCCCTTCGGAGTATTTCCATCTCCTTCTCCCTGTCGTAGAACTTCATTTATACCACAGGGGTATAATACCGTAGTGGTATAAAAATTTTGAGTTGTCCATATCCCTTCATTGCCTGACTTTTTCCAATTTCTCATATCTGGCAGAAATGGCGTACGCCACAGCGGGATTCATAAAAAATATCACAAGATTCTCCGCCATGTAGTAGTAACCGGGGATATCGTCCAGGGATATGAAATACGAGAGCCTGCCCAGAAAGTCCATGGTCATAATGCTAAAGAGAATCGATAGGAACAGGCACAGTATGGCACTTTTAGATGGTTTCAGGTGAGAGTACAGATAAGCGTAAGGGATTATAGCCGTAAAGAGGGAAACTATATACCATCTGAATGCACTGATATACTCCCCCTTGGAGAATTCAAGCGGTTCTCCCCTGAAGAAGTGAATGTATGTCATCAGCAGAGAGATTAGATAGAGGCTGAAAAGAAACATGGCAACGTCTCCCCTCCCCTTCTGAACTTGGGGTTTGCCGAAGTAGAGGGTGGTTGCGGTTATGAGCATCACAGGTACAAGCAGGGAAATGTTCTCAGGATCGTTGAAGTAAGCCAGGAAAAATCCCTGTAGGAGGAGGATGAAGGGCGCAGGTGCGAGGGAGAGCAACATGCGGAACTTCCATTCCTCCAATCCCCACCGGCGAGGGTGAATAAGGAAAATTATTAACCCAAGAGAAAGGGCTATGCCAGAAAAAGCGTATGGATGATCGTAGTGAGGATATGCGAGGTATAGAAAGAGAAGGAATTCCAAGATCATTAAACCGAGGAAGTACTGCCTCTCCAAGACTTCCCTACTGCTTTCCATGTCGCTTAAGTGATATGCCGGTTTCGGTGCAGAGGAACTCACGGTCATAGCTAATATCCTTGCCTGATAAAACTTTTCTGCAGTATTTAAAAACAGAGATTTGGTATCTCAGACAAATGCACTAAAATATATATACGCGCAAAGCATCACCCGACTGCCAAGGGAGATAACTCCGCTTCCAAAAGAATTAAAAACCTTCATGCATTCACGGAAAATAGGGCCCGTGGTCTAGGTGGTTATGACGTCACCCTGACACGGTGGAGGTCCCCGGTTCGAATCCGGGCGGGCCCACTTCGTTCCCTTTTATATCTTAGCTCTTAGCACTGCAAGGTCCTTCTCCAGCTCTTCTTTCTGCCTCTGCAGCTCCTTTATCCTGTCATTCAGGAACTTGATCTCCTCGCGCAGTTCCCGGATCTCCTGCTGGTAGTTCCTTATGCTTTCCTCCTTCTTTTTGAGCTCATCGCTCCACCTGTCCAGCTCCTTCTTCCTCAGGTTCAGCTTCTCCTCCCTCTCCGCGAGAATCCTGGACAGACCAAGAAGCTCCTTTTCCCTCTCGTCTAGTTCCTCCTTGAATGCCTGGAGTTCCTCCTCCTTCTCAGTTATCTCGGACATCTTTCTCTTCTCCATCTCCTCAAGCTCCTTTTTGAGCTCCTCCTTCCTTCTCTCGAGTTCGGCCAGTTCATCCTCCTTACGCGATATTTCCCTGGCCCTAAGCTCCAGAGAGTTCTTCATCTTCTCTATCAGAGCTTCCCTTTTAGCCAGTTCCTCTTCCTTGGCCTTTACCTGCTCTTCCCACTGCTTCTTCTCTTCGATTATGGTGGTAAGCAGGGTGGCCAGTTTCTCGCTCCTATCGCGGATCTGCTCCACTATCTCGGTGTTGGTGTTTATTATCCTGTCCACGGTTTCGTCCTTCTCGCGGAGTTTTGTCTCCCACTCCTGTAGCCGCGCCTCCCTCTCCGCGAGCCTCTCCTCCCTCTCCTCCAGCGAATGCACCCTGGCCTCTATGTCCGTGAGTTTCTGGAGAAGGGCCACGAGGCTCTCCTCCCTCTGCTCAAGCACCTCTGCCCGCTTTGAGATTTCTTCATCAAGCTTTCTGGTGGACTCGTCCATATCCTTGGTGATCTTATCGAGACGTTTTATGCTGTCCTCCAGCCTCTGCTTTATTTCAATGTACTGGTTAACCATGGTCATTGCCAGGTCCAGGTAGTAATCAGCGTCGGGAATTTTCTTCTTCACACCCTTCGGAAGGTTCTTCTTCACCTCGCTGAGGGTCTTGAGGATCATAGGTCTCTTTTCCTCATTGGCCATTTACATCCCCCCTCTTCACGGAGTCTTCAAGCTCTAGGAGCATGTAGCGGATCTTCTCCATATATGCCTTCATATTCTCCTCAAAAACGTCAAGGCGCCTGTTTACCTCCGCCAGGGATTCAAGTTTGCCTATGGTCGCATCCAGCCTCTCCTCGAATTCCTCCTCAATGTCGCCTATCTCATCCCTCAACTGGGATATGACCTGGAAGGACGTGGTGTTGAGTTTCGCAGGGAGCGTGCTTATGCTTTTCTGTAGATTCTCCATCGCCTCGTACTTCTTTTCGAGCTCTATCTGTTTCTTCAGAAGGCGATCCATCTTCGCATCCAGTTGCCCCAACCTCTTCTTGATTTCTATAATTTCGTTTAATATATCATCCCTGCCCATGATTGAACAATATGCGATGGTGGAATTTAAATTTACCGCCTCTCAGTCCCTGGTTACGATTGCGTGGGGCATCACCATGTTGGACCTTGCGCATCTCTCCTCGGAGGTTATCGCTATCACACCCACCGGTATATCCCCGAATTTTCTTATCTCCTCCTCGCATATTTTCTCCAGGGAATCGTCGCCGATCCTCGAGTATATGCTGAGGGACAGCATCCTCCTTATTATCTCCTCCCCAATCCCGGTGGCCACCACGGCACCTTTATCGCCTGCGAATATGCCCGCCCCCGGGATGGGGGAATCTCCAACCCGTCCTCGGAGCGTCAGGCTAGTGCCCCCGGTGGACACTGCGGCGGCTATTTCGCCCTCGAAGAATGCCACTGCCCCCACCGTATCCCCGAGGAGTTCCCTGAAGAACTCCGGATGGTAGTACTGGGATATCTCCCCCATCTTGAGTTTCTTTATCGTCTTCTCCCTCTTCTCCCTCGCGCGCTCTGTGGTGGGGTCGTAGTACTCGTAGCCCCTCATCCTGGCGAAGCTCACCGCACCGTCCCCCGAAAGGATGAGGTGAGGCGAGTGGAGCATGACGTCCCGGGCGACGAGTACCGGGTTCCTCACGTGCTCTATGTTTATAACAGCCCCGAAGTCACCGGGGATCATCACCGCGGCATCCATCTGAATGCTCCCGTCGAATCTCATATTGCTTCCGGTGCCCGCGTTGTAGAGGGGATCGTCCTCCATGAGGCGGACCGCTTCCACCACCGCTTCCAGAGCGGTGTCCATCTCTATGGCCTTTTGCGCATAGATCTCAACGTGCTCCTGGAGTTCCCTCCTTATGGAGAGACCACCGTGCAGTACGATGGCACGCATGGTGCATAAATCGCACCACGCTATTTTAGATTTTTGACCGAACGAAAATAATATATGGCACGAGCCAATACTCCGCATATGTCCTGGAGAAAGCTCAGGGGTTTCCTGCTTCCAATAAGCATCGCCCTCTTCGCCCTCGGGGTGTATCTCACGATAACCGGCGGATACTGGGTTCTGCACGCCTCCGAGTTCATCGGAAAGAACGAATACTTCGATTACCTCACCCAGTGGGCCGGGGCGTGGAACTGGTGGTTTCTCATCCTTGGCGTGATCCTTCTTCTGGCAGGGGGATGGTACGCCGTGGACAACATCAGGAAGCGCAGGAAGTTTGATGAGTACATTGAATCGGACAGCAAGAAAAAGTTTGTCCAGAACCTGCGCGAACTGGAGGAGATCGCCTACAAGCTCGGGCCAAAGTACGAGGAGAGGCTCGCCGAGAAGAAGCGGGAATGGCGCGTGAAGCACTGATTTTTCTGGTGCTTCTACTGTCCTCGCTTCAAACGGTGCATGCCTCTGATACCGAAGGACGCCTCATAATCTACGAGGTCTCTCCCTATTCTTACTCCGGGGAGCACGTAGACTATGTGTGCATCGCGAACGCGGGTGCGGAGGAGGTGGATCTGAGTGGCTATTTTCTCACAGATTTCGAGGGGTACCTTAGATTGAAGGGTGTGCTCGATGCAGGGGAGAGAATTTACATCGCTGAAAACAGCACCTCTTTCTTTCATTTCTTCGGCCGCTATCCTGACTACACCTACGGTGAACTTGAATACAACGGCACCTTCGCCCTAGCCAACTCCGGGGACGAGGTCGCGCTGGTGAAAAATGGCAGAATCGAGGACATCGTTATTTACGGTAAATCCGATTATTCCGGGCCAGGGTGGCACGGACCAGCGCTGGTGATATCCGAGGGGCACATACTGAGGAGAAAATCCATGGAGGACACCGATTCCCCGGATGACTGGACCACCTACCACCGCATCGGCCAGAGCGACTTCCAGATCATAGAGGACATAGCAGACGTGGAGGTTTTCGCCCTCCCGGATTCCCGTGGGGAGATATTCCGTTTCATTGCCGGGGCCAGGGAGTCCCTAGATGTGGAGATGTACACGCTGACTAGCTTGGAGGCTATGGAGAGCTTCCTGCAGGCGATGGAGAACGGGGCCAGGCTGAGAATTCTGCTGGAAGGCGCCCCCGTGGGCGGGATATCCCCGGAGGAGAGGTTCGTGGTGCAGCGTCTCCACGAGAAGGGGGCCGAGATATATTTTATGGTGAATGGACACGGCCACCACAACCGCTACTCCTTCGTCCATTCCAAGTTCATAGTGCGGGATTACAGAGAGGTGTTGATACTCACGGAGAATCTGGATGCAAGCTCTTTATCGCCGTGCGGCAACCGGGGCTTCGGAGTGATTGTTAGAAGCAGAAGCATTGCGGAATACGTGGAGAGGGTTTTCAGAGACGACGTTAAGGCGGTGCAGGACATATGGGCCTACTCCGGGGAGTTCAAGGGGGTGAACGTAAGTTACGATGAAAGGATCCAATTCAGGCGTTCCCGCTTCTCACCCGTCAACTTCTCCGCCAGGGTTCGCTTTGTCCTCTCCCCGGATTATTCATCCTCAGCGCTGAGGGAATTCGTGGATCACGCAAAGAGTTTGGACGTTGAAGCCCTTTACATCAAGGGTTATCCCCTATCCCTCGTTTATCCGAAGGCATCCCGCATTCTGGTGCAGTTCCCCCTGGAAGGATATGGAATGCGTGGATTCAATGGCGAGAGGGAAAACCTGCGCCTGCTCCACGCCAAGTTGCTAATAGGGGATCAAGGGGTTCTGGTCGGCAGCATGAACTTCGGCAACACGTCGGTCTTCAGCAACCGTGAGCTGTCCGTGATCCTCCTCTCAGAACATGCGGTCAAATATTTCAGAGAGGTGTTCGAACACGACTGGAACGGCGCATTTGAGCCCGTGGTGGTACTGAGGGTTCGCATGCATGGAGGGGACGTTACCCTAGATCTCGGGGACAGCGTCGCCTCGGACCCATTGTTCACCGTCTACGTGGATGGTGCGGAGGTTTACAGGGGGCAAGGAAGCACGGTAACCATGCACCTCGCCCCGGGAAGGCACGTGATAAAGGTGGTGCTGGAAGACAGGTACGGTAGAGACGTTGCCATAAGGTACCTGGAGGTTCCGCGGAATGGACTGAGATTAGACCCTATTCCGGTCCTTTACGCTCTAATCTTTGCAGCTTTCCTCTACAAACTTTGGAAGGACCATGGATGAATCGTAAAGGGCGTCAGTGTAATACCTGGTGCTAAATTTGGTGTCTCTCCTCCTTTTTATCACCTCATCGCTTGCAATAACGAAGGACCACATCCCAGATGGGTACGTTGGAATGTATGCCAGGTAGAGCCTGGCATATTTGAATACCTTTTGAAGTTCGCTTCTAGCCTTGCACGCCTCTCCGGGGTTGTAGAAGGGCGAGCCACACTGCTGCGCCACCACCCCGCCGGGTCTTAGAGCATTCTTCAAGTTCCTGTAGAATTCCTCTTCGAACAGCCCTGCGGCGGGGCCCACCGGGTCCGTGGAATCAATAATGATCACGTCGAAGTCTCCATTGTTCTTCACAAACTCAATTCCATCACCGATGTGAAGATTCACGCGAGGATCTTCGTATGCCCTGGCTATACCCGGGAAGTACTTCTTGCTCAGCTTCACTACCATCTCGTCGATCTCCACCACATGCACCTCTTCTGGATCGTGCTTGAGCGCTTCCCGCGCAGCGCCGCCGTCGCCCCCGCCTATTATCAGGACTCTCCTGGGGTTGGGGTGAGTTAACATTGGAACGTGCACTATCATCTCGTGGTATATGTACTCGTCCCGCTCGGTGGTTTGCACCGTACCGTCAATAACGAGGAGATTTCCGTAATCGTATGTTTCAAAAACGTGAATGTCCTGGTACTCTGAGCGAACGTGCTCCAGTTCCCGCTTAATTCTGAACCCAAGCCGCACGTTGGGAGTGTGCATCTCGTCGAACCAGAGCTCCATGGGGGATAGGGATATCTGAGCGATATTTAAATCTCTCCACGATTTTAACCAAAAATGGAGAGGGTTACCTCCGCCTCACGAAGAGGGCGAAGATCACCAGGAGAGCGAGGAAAAGAAGCGGAGAGAACTCCGGCACATTGGGGTTTGAGTTCGCAATGGGATAGTAATCCTTCGCACCCGCGCCACCGTCAAGGTTGTAGGGCCAGTCCACGATGCCATCCTGGGGATTTACATCGTTGGTATCGTTGTTTCCCGCCCAGTCAAGCCAGTAGTTCCCCGTGCCTGGGTTGCCGGAGGTGTTCCACCGATTGCCAGCGGTGTCATCGTATGCCTGCACATGCGCTGGATCGTAGGTGTCCGTGGAGCCGTGGTTGTACTTAAAGGTGTTATCGTGTATGTAGTTCCCGCTGGCCGAGGTGATGTATATGCCGTAGTCGGAGTTGTTCTCTATCAGGTTGCTGTATATCTCGTTGTCGTGGGCAGAATTCTTTATCTGTATCCCGTAATGCGAGTTGTTGTGCATATGGGAGAACATCACAAGGTTATGCGAGGAGCCATCTATTATTATCCCCTGTTCATGGTGCCCGAAATCGCTGTACTTAACCGTGACATTCTCCGCGGAGAACAGCCCCAGACCTATGCCGCCCCCGGAAGCGTAGAATGTGGAGTTCTCTATGGTTATATTGTTGCAGGAGTCCCACAGGAATATTCCGTAAGCGGCGTTGTCGTGCACGCTGACGTTGTCTATGGTTATCCATGACGATGAATCAATATTGATTCCGTGGTAGTTACTGTAACGCAGGCCGTTGTGGTATATATCGCCTCCGCTTATCCTGTTATGGTTAGATCCCAGGATCAATATCCCCGAATAGTTGATATCGTGAACGGTGAGGTTCAGGAGCGTATGGTCTCTCCCCTCACTAATCTTTATCCCGTAATCGCTGAAGGCCGCGGTGTCGTTGTAGAGAGTGCAGTTGTCCGATCTGGAGAGGGTGATCCCCGAGCCACCGTGTACAAAGGTGCTGTCGTTCACATTGGTGTTGTGGGACTGATCCAGATAAACCCCGGTTCCGGAGAACTTCCCGAAGGTGTTGTTCTTTATCTCGAAGTTCCAGGAGTTGTATAGCTTGATCCCATCTCCGAAGTCCCAGAAGGAGTTCCCCCGTATCTTTCCAGTTGTGGCCCCGTTGGAATATATCCCAGGTCCATGATTGCCAGATATGTTGTTGTTGAGAATGTATGCACCAATAGCATAGTTGTCCAGGTAAACGCCACTGTACCCGTTATTCTTTATGGAGTTGCTGTGCAGGGTGTTGTAGTAGTCACCCACATATGTTCCATTTTCGGAGTTTGTGAATATGAGGTTTGAGGATATCACATTGTACTCTGAATTCGAACCCAGGTGCACGCCGTCCTTGGCATTGTAGTAAATGGTGTTGTTGAAGATGACGCTGGTCCATGTACCCGCAAAGAATAT
>WAOY01000222.1 GCA_015520985.1 DHVE2 group archaeon | reverse complement strand
GTACAACAGGATCCGCAGGGAACTGCACCTGCCCGACGGCGAAATAATTTACGTGGACGACATGGAGAAGGCCCCGATTCTCAAGAGCGAGAGGTACGGAATATGGGGACGCCCGGATCTCCTGCTGAAGTCGGGAGAGGATTACATCCCCGTGGAGATAAAGACGGGCAGGATTCCCCGCGGACCGCATTTCTCCCACATAATGCAGCTAACCGCATATATGCTCCTCGTGGAGGAGAACTACCGCGCGCCGCCCTACGGGATCCTGATGTACGGCCCGCAGGTTTACCGCATAGATTACGAGGAGGGCCTCAAGAGGATAATGCTTGAGAAGGTCGCCGAGATGAGGAAAGCCCTAAAGACGGGAGAGGTGCACCGCAACCACAACCGCCCGGGGAAGTGCAGGCACTGCTCCCGCCGGGATATATGCCCTGAGAGATTGGTGTGATCAGCAACCGCCGATTTTTCTGCCCTTCTCCGTGAGGAAGAAGACCCGGTAGTTCCTCTTTGAGCATACCTGGTTGAGGGGGCAGGTTTTGCATGCGCCCAAATCCTTCTTCTCCCCGTGGGTCAGGTAGCCCATGCGCACCATGTTCTCCATCATCGCTATGAGCGCGGAGTACTCCATCCCCAGGGCGTCGGCTATTTCCGCGATGGTTTTGCCCTGGCACATCAGTTCCAGAACCCTCCTTATCGTTCTACCCCCCTCCTGAACTCGTTGCGGTGCCTGTACGGGTAAACGGCCGGAATCGCCAGGATGAAGAGGACAATCGACGGGATGAGCGCGAAACCGTAAGGATCGCAGACCTCCCCTATGCAGTTTACGTAGTAGTCAAGGGCGTCAGCGAGGAGTATGATTATCTTTATCCCCGAGAACGCCAGGAGCAGGAACGTGCCCACGATGTAAAAGGAGAGCCCCGAGTAGAGCATCTTCACCGCGTTTTTCATCCCAGTCAGGAGAAGTGAAGCCACCAGGAGGAGGATGAAGGAGTCCATGGGGTCGCCGGGAATTCTCGCATGATCCGCGAGGAAAAGCGAGACGCCCAGGGCGAATATGGTGAAGAACGCGGTTGCCGCTATGAGTTTCGAACTCTTCCGAATATCATCAGATAACAGGGGGACGAGGGAAATGATGGCCAGTGCCGCGAGGAACCGCGGTATTTCCATGCCAAGCCACGCCAGTACATTTGCGGCGGATACAAAGAGAGATATTGAGGCGAGGGAAACGGCGTACGCGATAGATACGCGGACCTTTTCAGCGGTGTTCACGCACCCACCCCCAGCAGGGTGCCTATGTGGTAAGCGGCGAATGCGAATATAGAGGCTACGATGAACCCCTCAACTACGACGAAGAGTGTGAACTTCAGGCTCTTCGTCTCGTTGTATATCGTTGCCAGGGTCGCGACGCAGGGGGTGTAGAAGAGCATGAACAGCATGAACGAGTACGCCTGGAGCGGTGTCATCGCCGCCAGAATCGCGTCCTTGCTGCCGTAGAGGACATAGAGGACATCTATAACGACCTCCTTTGCGAAGAACCCGAAGAACAGCGAGATTATGGCCTCAGGGGTTATCCCAAGGGCGTAACCCACCGGGGCGAGAAGGCTGGCGAGCATCCCTATGTAGCTCTCCTCGCCTCCGTACTCCACTCCCCAGGGCAGAGCGGCCAGCGCCCATATTATCGCCGCGGCACCCACTATTATCGTTCCAGCCTTCCTCACGAAGCCCTCGCTCTTCTCCCACATGTGCACCGAGACTCCCTTCATTGTTGGCATCCTGTACGGTGGAAGTTCGAGAACGAAGGGTTGCGATTCTCCCCTGAACAGGGTCTTGCTGTAAACGTATCCGAGGATGAAGACAACGAGGATGGAGAGCATCAGCAGGCTCCAGAGAACCAGTGCTGCGTTTTCCGGGAAGAATATGTATGAGAGGAAGGCGAAGACCTGTATCCTGGCGCCGCATGGTATGAAGGGATTGAGGGCTATACTCAACCTCCTCTCATTCTCGTCCTTCAGCGTTCGTGTTGCCATAACTGCCGGGACGTTGCAGCCGAAGCCGAGCATAAGGGGTATTACCCCGCGACCCTCCAGCCCCATCTTCTTCATCACGCTGTCCATGAGGAACGCCACGCGGGCGAGGTAGCCCGAGTCTTCCAGGAAGGAGAGGATTAGGAACAGGAGCATTATGACCGGCATGAATGTCAGCACAGCCCCGAGGCCGCGGAGCATGCCGTGGTTTATCAGCGAGGCAAGCCAGTCCGGCATGAACGATGACATCCACGCGTAGGATATGTCTATGAGCCCGTCTATGTGTCCCCCCGCGACATCCTTCCCGTTGAACATGAAGTCGATTGCGTCCTGGAAGGGCGCGGCAACGAGGAACACGAACTGGAACGCCAGGTACATTATGGCGATGAATATGGGGATCCCGAAGTACCTGTGCGTGACCACGTGGTCTATCATGTCCGTTATGTTCGCTCCCCCCACGTTTATCGGCGCAGCCACCTCGTGGAACAGGCCGTGGGCGAAGGAGTAGCGCACGGATGCGAACACGCTCTCTATGTCATCGCCATATATGTCCTCTATCTCGTGCCTGAGGTGCTCGGCGTCGTGAAGAATATTCCTCGCTCCAATGTCGCTAAGCTTCTTTATAACCTCGGCGTCGTTCTCCAGGGTCTTTATGGCGAGCCACCTGGCCGGTTCGAGCCCCATCTCCCTTATCTTCTCCTCCAGAGCTTTGATCCTTTTCTCTATGTCCTCGGGGTACTCCACGCCCCTCGGATTGAACTTCCCGTGCACTATTTCCCTCTTGAGTTCCTCTATCCCCTCTCCCTTTATGGCCACCATGGGCACCACGGGGAGCCCGAGGAGATTCCGCATCTTCTCCACGTCAATTTCATACTTCCTCCGGGCCTCGTCGAACATGTTGAGTGCCACCACTATGCGCGGATGCAGGTCCAGAAGCTCCGCGAGCAGGTACAGGTTCCTCTCGAGGTTCGAAGCGTCTACAACGTGCACAATCACATCGGGCTTCTCCTCTATTATGAAGTTCCTGGCCACCTTCTCCTCCACCGAATACGAAGTCAGGGAGTAAGTGCCCGGAAGGTCAACGACCTTGATCCTCTTCCCATTGTACTCCATCCACCCCTCCTTCTTCTCCACAGTCACGCCGGGCCAGTTACCCACGTGCTGCTTCAATCCCGTTAAAGCGTTGAAAACGGTGCTCTTTCCCGTATTGGGGTTCCCGGCGAGGGCAACGAGCATGGGATCACCTCACAAATATGCGGTGCGCGATTCCGCGCCCTATGCTGAACTTCCCCCTGGCGGTCTCCACAAGCATGGGGCAGCATCCCCTTAGAACGGTTATCTCCTGCCCCGGGGATATGCCCATGCTGTCCATGTTCCTCATGAAACCAACTCCGCCGTCCACAAGCACCACACGAACCCTCGAACCGGGGGGCACGGATACCAGGGGGATTATTTTGTCAACTTCAACGTAAGAGGCCTCGTTCTTCCTGAGGGAAATGAAAAAGCCCCTTATCTCGTACTCCACGGGGTCCCCGAATGGAGAGGTGCGCACCACCCGTATCACTGCGCCGGGGAGTATGCCCATGGATAGCAATCTCTGGTGTATCGGCCCCTTGCCCAGCAGATCTCGGACGATGGCGTACTCCCCGGGTTTGAGCTCGGATAACCTCATTACGTGAGGAATTGCGAGGGAATATTTAAACTTATCTAAACATTTTTGGCGCACCTAATAATGGCGGGGAAAAGGAAATATGCCATAACGCGATATAAGCAACGTGGCCTGGAAGTGCTGGCAGGTGTGGAAGGGCGTCCACCCGGGGCTTAAGTACAGCATCCTTATGGGTGCCATAATCTCCATAGCCCTTTTCGTGTCCCTCTACGTATACCCGGCATTCCCCCAGGGGGAGTTCGTTTACGTGGGTGCCCCCGCGAGTGAGTTCTCCTACGTGGGGCCCATACACGTCCCCGAGGACACGGACATACCCGGGGATCTCTGGATGCCCGAACTGGTGCTCCAGAAGAGATCTTACAACCTCGAAGACATGAGGACCCTGGCCGAGAGGTTCGGAATGCACAACTTCAGGATCGTGGACCACGGGGATTTCTACGACGCCCACACCCGCAATGCCACGCTGATAGTGAGCAAGGAGGGCCTCTATCTTAAGTATCACCTCGCCGACGTCCCCATGGAGAACGTGAGCCTGGGCGAGGGAGAAATCGTGTCCATTGCCAGGAATTACATGGATTCCAATCCCGACCTGTTCCCCTCGGGCGTCACGCTCAGGCTGCAGGGCGTGGAGACCGGACGGCAATTCATCGGAGCGGGGTACAGGATAAACACCACCATGGTCGTGAATTACCGCGCCTACTTCATCGATTACCTCGTGGACCTCCCCGTGCAGATAGAGGTTGACTCCCTGGGTAGGGTGGTGGGCCTGACCACGTCCACCGTTGCCGTGGTCTCCAGGGATTACATCGTTATTCCCTCCTTCAGCGAGGCGCTTAAGTGGATGGAGAGCGAGGGTATACCCCTTCCAGAGGAGTACGACAACCTATACGTGGTAACCCTGGACAATGTCACCGAGGGATACGCCCTCTGGACTGAGGATTCGTCCAGGATGCTCCCCGGGTATTACGTTACCGTGGCTGTCCTTGACTCCAGGGGCGTTGAGATCGGCCGGGTGAGCGTATACGTTGCGTGGATGTACTGATTGGAAAAGCATATTAACCCCTGCGCAATTCTCCCGCCATGGAACTCGAAAGGCTCGTAAGCGAGAGGATAATCGACGAGTACTTCAACGCCCTCAAGAACGCCCTGGACTCGGATGCCATAGTGGTGGGCGGCGGCCCCTCCGGGCTCTACGCAGCGTATCTCCTCGCGAGGGATGGATTCAAAACGGTTCTCGTGGACAAGCGCCTCTCCCTCGGCGGCGGGATATGGGGCGGAGGGATGATGTTCAACTACATAACCTTCACCGAGGAGTCCAGGCCCATATTTGATGAGCTGGGCGTTGGTTACGAGGAGCGCGGAGACGTGTACGTTGCCAACGCGGTGGAATTTGCCGGTGCCCTGATTTACAAAGTGTCTAAGAGTGGGGCGATAATCCTTAACGGCATATACGCCGAGGACATAGTGATGAAGGAGGACGAGGTCCGCGGAATAGTGGTGAACTGGTCAACGGTGCCCATAGCGAACCTCATGGTGGACCCCCTCGTGCTCCTTTCCAAGGTCGTGATAGATGCCACCGGGCACCCGGCGGAGGTCACCAATCACCTGGCCAGGAGGAAGAGGGACATAATAATCGTTGGGGAAGGCGCCATGAACGTTGAGGCGGGCGACGAAGGCACGGTGAGGAACACCCGCGAGATATATCCCGGACTGGTAGTATGCGGCATGGCCGCCAACGCGGTGAGCGGTGCACCGCGCATGGGCCCCACTTTCGGCGGCATGCTGCTGAGCGGGAGGAAGGCCTACGAGATAGCGAGGGAGAGGATCAGATCCTTCCCTCGATGAACTGGGCTATCCCCGGGATATCCTCGGCGCGGGGGGTGTACTTGATGTAAACGTTCCCTCCCCGCGGGAGGATTATGTCTATGACGTCCTTCAGGAAGTTCATCGCGTTCTTCTCGCTCCCCATGGAGAGGATGTGGTCCATGCACTCTATGAATATCTCCCTCTTTTCCGACTCCTCTATTCTCTTTATACCTTCGAACAGCAGGCGGTCCACGTTGAAGTCCTCGTCGATCCCTATTATCTCCGCATTCATGCCGATCTCTCCCAGCACCCTCTCCCTGTCCCTGGTGGTAACCACTATGATATCCTTGCCCCTGAGCGCCCTGCAGTCCGGGATCATTATTACGCGGGGATCCGGTATACTGCTCCTCGCCTCGGCTGTCCTGTCCGCGAGCCCGCTCACGTACTTTGTGGAGTTGACCGCCAGTATGACCGTGAGGTTGCTCTTCACCACCTTCAACTCCTCCAGGAACTCGGCGAAGAAGCGACGCCCGAAGTTGTCTATGATGTACTCTACCCCGTCCACCATGACTATCTCCCCGCCCCGGTCCACGAAGTTGATCACCGCGTACATGGCCTCGAAGTGCAGGCGGTCAGGTATTATGGCGTTCCTGTATCCGCTTGGGAAGTAGGTGAGCCAGAGTATGGGGGTCTTTTCCATAACGTACCTCTTCCTGAGGACCTCCGGCGGGCGCAGGGTTATCACCATGCCCGGGTACTTGGATATCTCCCTTCTGAAGACCCTGTAGGCCGAGTTTATGTCAGAGATGGCGTTCACCTCTCCGTGGACAACGGTTAGGGGCACGTCGTGATGTCCCCATCTCTCCCTCTGCGGCGATACGATGTACATCCCGTACTTGAAGAGGGCCACAGTGAATAGGAGCCCCATTACGGGGAGCGCGTGCACGGCGCTGAAAGCGTCAAAGTCCTCCACGTATATGGGCACTATCTGGGCGATGCCCAGGTACCCTATGACCACCGCTGTGCCTATGAGCATGTAAGTGGCCTGTAGCCTCTCCACCTTCGTCTTCGAGGTGAGCAGGTTGTAGAGGGGTATCAGGGCGGCGAAGATCAGGAGGCTATACGCCCAGAGGGCGAACACGGGCCAGAACGGCCCCCTTATTCCTCCCAGCACGGGGTCGCAGTCCAGGAAGTAGGGGGTGAACACCATGTATATTACCTGGAGCGCCGAGATCACGTATATGGACGGGAGGGCGCGGTGCAGCACGATCCTCCTGGGGAACATGCTTAGGGA
>WAOY01000221.1 GCA_015520985.1 DHVE2 group archaeon | reverse complement strand
TAGTGCTGGACGAGATTGCCCTGGATGCGGAGTACCTTTACGGGGACATTGGCTGGGAGTTCTGGCGCCGAGAGGGAAACCCACTCCCGGAGAGGACAATAGAGCTCCTGAAGCAGACCGACTGTGCCCTCTTCGGAGCGATAACCTCCAAGCCAAAGGAGGAAGCCCAAAAGGAATTGGCACCGGAGTTGCAGGGCAAGGGGCTGGAGTATTACAGTCCCATCGTCAAACTTCGTCAGTTATTCGATCTGTATGCCAACGTGCGTCCGGCCAAGGCGTATCCGGGCAACCCCCTGAATTACAGAGACGACATAAACATCACAGTTTTCAGGGAGAACACGGAGGGACTTTACAGCGGAGTGGAGTACTATCCCGTTCCGGAGGAGATAGACAACGTCTTCAGTGAACATCCCAGGTACAGGAAGTTCATTGGTGAGGACAAGGCCATATCCCTGAGGATAATAACACGCAGGGGTGCCGAAAGGATAATACGGGCTGCCTTCGAGTATGCCAGGCAGAACAATCTGAAAAATGTGACAGTGGTGGAGAAGCCCAACGTTCTCAGGGAGACAAGCGGGCTATTCGTTAGAGTAGCGCGGGAGGTACACAAGGAATACCCGGAGATAGAGATGTGGGAAACCAACATAGACGCGCAGGCTATGTGGCTCGTGAAGAACCCCGAAAAGTACGATGTTCTAGTGACTTCAAATCTCTTCGGAGATATCATATCCGACCTGGCATCGCAACTGGTGGGCGGCCTCGGCTTCGCCGCGGCGGGGAACATCGGGGATAACTACGCAGTGTTCGAGCCTGTGCACGGATCCGCGCCCAAGTACGCGGGGCAGTACAAGGTGAACCCCATCGCGACCATAAGAGCGGTGCGCATGATGCTTGATTACCTTGGCGAGAGGGAGAAGGCGAACCGTCTGGAGAGGGCAATAGAAGAGGTCGTGGCCGAAGGCAAGGTGCGCACCTACGACATGGGCGGAGACGCAAGCACGCTGGACATGGCGAGGGCGATTGCGAAGAAGTACGCAGAACTATAACTTCCCACAATTTTTTCCCACGATTTCCATCCTCTGCCTGGCATAAACAAGGATGGGATCTGCATCCATCACCGATATTATCAGGTCTTTTCCCCCGTGCATCTCCAGGAGGAGCCTCTCCATTTCTGGGATGTTGAACGCCTTTACCCATTTTCCCCTGTACCTGAACGTTCTCACCCCGTAACCCGCGTACCTGGGCAAGTCCTTTACCCTCTCTATGGAGCACACGTCGCTCCACCTGATAGTCACGTGATAAGCGGGGAACCCCACGTATATGAACTCCGGGGTGACCAGAACGGAGTACCTCCAGAAGGCGAGGGTAAGGAGGGAGAAGAGGGCTATGAAGAGCAACAGTACCCAATCGGGTGCGGGCTTGCTACCCACCGGCCCCGAGGTGAGCTGCACCAGAAGTATGAATGCAAAGATGATATTCACTAGGAGCATAGGGAGCAGGAATAGCCAGAAGGTAACGTGCTCTTCCACCACTACGTTTTCCGCCCTCATCTGCTCCACTCTTTTAGCACCTTCTTCAGGATCCTGTACGCCTTGTCCACTTCCTTCATATCCACGTGCTCGTCCTTGGTATGCGCATATCTCAACTCCCCTGGGCCGAACACGACGGTGGGTGTGCCCTTCTCCACGAGGCTCTGCGCGTCGCTCCAACTCCTGAATCCTCCGAGCTCTGCGTACTTGAGGAATTCCTTAACCCGTTTCTTCCTCGGCGAGATCTCAAATGGCGGGGATAAATCGTATATCATGTGGTTCACGTTGTACTTCCTGCTTATGCGGTTCACCTCGTCTATGATCTCCACCGCCGTCTGACCGGGGAGGTAGACGAAATCAACGAGGGCCTTGGCACTTTCGGGCACTGCGAGGATGTAATCGCCCCCGTCGAACATCTCCACGTTTATCGCCGGCTTCCCCAGGAGTTTATGCTCCTCCTTCAGGAACTTCATCTTCTTCATCTCGTTGATGAACTTTATCCCCTGCCATATCGCGTTCTCCTCTTCCTCCGCGCAGGAGCCGTGCATGGCCTTTCCCCAGAATTCAAACTCGAGTTCAAGGCTCCCCGCCTCTGCTGTGCAAACCCGCAGGGATGTGGGCTCCATGGTGATCGCGAAGTCGTGTGCGTACTTCTCCGCGTACTTCTTCGAGCCCTTTCCCTCCTCCTCCTCGTCCACGAAGAAAACGAAGCTGACGGGGAGAGAATCGCGGAACTCCTCTATCAGTTTGAGCATTATGAGCACGCCTGCCTTGTCGTCCATAACGCCGCGGCCCCAGAGTATCGAGCCCTCAATCTCCGGGGGGAAGTAATCCCCGACGGTGTCCACGTGCGCGTTCACCATGAATTTCTCCTCGGGGTTCACGATGATGTTGTACCTCTCGGCGTCAACGGGCATGCGCTCGTAGTTCACGCCCAGCGCATCGAGTTTTTCCTCTATAAATCCGAGGATCTTCGCCTCGTATCCAGTCTCGCTCCTTATCTTGGCGAGTTCAACCAGTTCTTCTATTTTGATGTCAATGGGGGTGTATCTCCTCGCCGAAGATTAATGTTGCGTATGCAGCCCATCGCAAAGTATATAATGTTTGTGTGCATTTTACGCATACAGGTGGTTATATATGCCGGAGGAGAATATTGACGAGATAATCCAGGAGATACTCAGCGAGGAGAAGAAGGTCGAGGAGGGCGCGGAGGAGGAGATAATCCCCACGGAGGAACTTTACGAGTGCCCCGTGTGCCATCACCAGGTATCGGAGAGCGCCGATTTCTGCCCTTACTGCTACGCGGTTTTCGACGAGAAGGTTGATTACAAGATGCTCCTCGAGACCCTGATAAAGAAGCTCAAGTTCATCATCCCCCTGGCGAAGGACATGGGCATACCCCTCGACGCCGTGAACCAGCACATAAAGGAGGCAAAGAAGTACGCGGCCAGGCAGGACTACCCCTCGGGATACGCGCACCTTCACGACGCTTACTTCTACCTCATCAAGGAGGTGGTGGACCGCTATCGGGGCGATCTGGAGAAGTACGAGATAATGATGGGCGTCAACGCCGATCTCCGCGACATATACGCCAGGGCCAGCGGGTACCTGGAGGAGTGGGACATAGAGAACTTCCTGAAGGAGTTCGAGGAGCTTAAGAGCAGGGCCGAGGAGATATCCAAGGATCTCAGGCAGTACCTTGAGAAGCTCGAGGGCGTAGAGAATGCAATCAGGATCGCCAGGAAGTTCGGCATCGAGACGGAGAAGGTTGAGAACGTGGTGGACACGGCAAAGGACATAGCGGACAACAAGAAGTACGGCGATGCCATCAAGGTGCTGGACGAGGCCCTAACCCCGATCAAGGACGAGATAGAAGAGGTCATGGCCTCCTTCCTCGCGCTGGTGAAAGAGGAAGTGATGCGCTCCACATATTCCGGGAAGAGCAACGCCAAGAACATAATCCGCCTGGTCAGGGAGATGAAGGTCTACCGCGACGAGGGGAACCTGGTCAAGGTCCTGGAGAAGATGGAGGAGATAAACAAGGAGATGTCAAAGTAAGAGGAGATAGGTCAGGAACCCGGCCAGGGTGCCTGCGTTCAGGTACGGCAGTCCTGGCTGGGGCTTCCCGCTGTTGACCATGGCGGAGAGGATCACCATCCCGGCCACCGCGCCTGCGAGGGTAAATACCCCCGCGATGAGCCCGTAGTTCCTGGCGGTTGCGACCACCATTATCCCGGGGATCATCACGTCCCCGAACCCCATGTAGTACGCGTCCCTTCTGCCTTTTTTCCCCTTGGCGTCCTTTATACCGTGCACCTTCTTGAACGAATAGTCAGACGAGGAGGGGATAACGAAGAGCGCCGGGAGGTTGTGCTCTATCACGTTATCAGCTAGGGTTATCATGTGCTTCGTCTTGTAGACGGATATGGCGTCGTATATCGCGAGGATGCTCAGGAAGAGTATCACCGGCACGAGTCCCAGGTTCATCCCGAGTATCAGTGCGAGACCAACGGCCATGAGTATGCCGACGATGTCCATCATGTACCACTCCGGGTTCTTCACCAGGAGCACCGTGAGGGCGATTGAAATGGCCAGGGAGACCAGATCTGAGAGGGGCACAGAGAAGTAGTAGAGTATGGGGAACAGCGCGTACCACATGCTCCACGCCACGGCGAAGTAGAATATGGCCTTCAGAATGCCGATCTTCCTCCTCTTCGCAATGTAGAGGATCAACGCGGTTATGCCTATTATGTAGAGAGCGTAGTAAACGGCGACCCATGGGTTGTTCTCGTTCTCCCCCAGGCCCCCCTCGTATATGAAGTACGCCGGCATGAGAACAAGCGCCAGGAGATTGGCCAGGATGAAAATAACGAACATGTTTAGCTGAGCCACAGTCTCTTCCTTCATCACGGGATAAACGAAGGAGAGTAAAAAATACTTTTGTATCAGAGGTTCGCGACGATGCACTCCCCGAACTTATCCTTCACGGATTCGCAGGTCGTTTCCAGGTACTCCCTGGGGTGCGGCTTAAGGTGTGAGAACTCCGGGTTCAATGTACCCCCAGCGGTGGAGAACTGCTGCAGCACGTACCTCTTCGCAGGGCCGATCCACTCCGCAATTCCCGCGATATCTTCTCTCTTCAGGACAGGCACGAAGGTGGTTCGGAATTCGTAATCTTTAGCCCTCTCCTTTATCAGAGAGATGCTCTCCTCTATCGCTTTCAAATTAACTTCTTTCCCTGCGAGTTCTCCGTATCTCGATGGAGGAGCTTTCACATCCATGGCCACGTAGTCAACGTGGTTCAGCAACTCTTCCAGGATCTCCGGATGCGTGCCGTTGGTGTCCATTTTAACCGGAACCATCCTTCTTATCTCCCTGACGAAATCCACGATATCCCGGTGTATGGTTGGCTCTCCCCCCGTGATGCACACCCCGTCTATCCATCCCCGGAGTTCTGAGATCTTTGAGAGTATATCTTCCTCAGATAACCGCGTTTTCAGCGGGTGGATCACGAGGGTGTGGTTGTGGCAGAAGGGGCACCTGAAGTTGCACCCGTACGTGAACACTGTGGCCACCATTTTGCCCCGCCAGTCCACGAATGATTCCGGCATGAAGCCTGCGATTATCATGGAGATCACATCAGCAGGAACTGCACCTCTTTTTTCTTCTCAACACCCAGATCAATCTTCGGGGCATCCACATCCCTCACAGCTTCCCTGTACGCTTCCCACCTGCTCTCCAGGCTCAAGGCGTTCAGGTTGAATGTGATTCGCTCTTTGAATTCCTCCCTCTTCCCGTCGTTCCACATTTCCACTGGTCTGAAGTACCCCACCACGCGGGAGTACACCTCGGTCTTTCTGCCGCAGTAGGGACACTCCCGCTGCTCCCCCGGGAGATAGCCGTGCTCCGGGCATATGGAAAACGTTGGAGTCAGCGTGAAATATGGTATCTTGGACTTCTCGGCTATCCTCTTCGCAAGGGACTTGGCACTTTCGGGGCTTATCCTCTCTCCGATGTACGTGTGGAACACGGTGCCTCCCGTGTAGAGAGTCTGCAGGACCTCCTGATGAGCCACGGCCTCTATTATGCTAACTTTATAATCCGCGGGCAGCCATGTGGAGTTCGTAAGATAGGGCTCGTCGCTCCCGGAGGTGTATATGTCCGGGTACATCTCCCTGTCCAGCCGTGCTAGACGGTACGAAGCACCCTCGGCGGGGGTCGCCTCCAGGTTATAAAGGTTCCCCGTCTCCTCCTGGTATGCCCTGAGGACCTCGCGCATGAACTTGAGGGTCTTCACGGCGAATCTCAAACCCTCAACCTCCTGGATGCCTATGCCGAATAGGTTCATCAGGGCCTCGTGCATGCCTATGACGCCTATTGTGGAGAAGTGATTGGCGAAGTGCCCCAGGTATATCTTTGAGAAGGGCATCAGCCCCCTCTTGAGGTTCTCATTCACCACTCTCCTCTTTATCTCCAGGCTCTCCTTTGCGAGGTCCATGTAATGCAGGAGCTTCTCGAAGAACTCATCTTCATCCCGAGATTCGTATCCCAGGCGGTTGAGGTTAATGGTTACGACCCCTATCGAGCCGGTGAGTTCTCCAGAGCCGAACAATCCGTTGCCCCTGCTCCTCAGTTCCTTGAGGTCAAGCTGGAGGCGGCAGCACATGGCCCGGATACTCCTCGGATCAAGATCGCTCCCTATGTAGTTCTGAAAATAAGGGGTTCCGTACTTGGCGGTCATCTGGAATATTAGATTGGCTATTTCGCTGTCCCAGTCGAAATCCGGGAGCAGGTTGTACGTGGGGATTGGGAAGGTGAATATCCTTCCGTTCGCGTCCCCCTCCATCATAACCTCCACGAATGCTCGGTTTATCATCTCCATCTCCTCTGTGAATTCGTCGTAGGTTGCGCCCATCTCCTTTCCCCCGATGACCGCGTGCTCGCTGCCCAGATCGTCAGGGGGCACCAAATCAAAGGTGAAGTTGGTGAAAGGCGTCTGTGAACCCCAGCGGGAAGGTATGTTCAATCCGTATATCAGCCGCTGCATGTTCTGCTTTACCTGCCTGTAGGATAGTCCGTCGTACCTGACGAAGGGTGCGAGGTAAGTGTCCACGCTGCTGAACGCCTGAGCCCCGGCGAACTCCATCTGCATCGTCCCGAGGAAATTGATTATCTGCGCCACCGCCACATCAAGATGCTTCGCCGGTTTTGCACTCACCTTTCCCGGCACGCCTCCGAATCCTCTAAGCAAAAGATCCTTCAGGTACCATCCCGCGCAGTAGGGTATGATCCCGAAGGACAGGTCGTGTATGTGGAAATAACCCTTCCTGTGCGCCTCGGATATCCTCCCAGGATACACTTTGCGCAGCGTGTACTCTGCTATCACCTCGCCGGCAGTGTGCAGCATCAGTCCCGAGAAGGAATAGTTGGTGTTGCTGTTCTCCCTCACCCGCCAGTCACTTCCACTCAAATACCCTTCAACAATTCTTTCGACTTCCATGGGTGGGTGGATATTCATTTGGCATAAATTATTTTTTAGAACCACATTTGGTGCGCTATGCTTACCAGCATTGGTAACAGAGTTGTTAAACAAATTTGAAAAAAGTCAAGTAAACTTTAATCGCCCTTCTTTTTCCTGTTGTACTCACAGTTCATGTTCGGGCATATCTTCCAGTCCTTCCGACCTTTGCGCCTTATGATTATCAGCGGCGCCCCGCAGTACGGGCAGGTTTCGCCCGTCGGAATAACTTTTCCCTTCTGCGGAAGGGGGTACGTGACGTCGCAATCCGGGTAATTGGAGCAGCCGATGAACCTCTTCCCGTTGCGGGACTGCCTTATCACCAAATCCCCTCCGCACTTTGGGCACTTGCCCACGTAGTCCTTTTTCCTGTTGTACTCGCAATTCGGATCGATGCACCGCACCTCCGGGCTCTGGCCCCGGCGCACGATCCTTATCAGTGGCAATCCGCACACCGGGCAGTTCTTATCGAGGAATTCTATGCGCCCCGTGGACGGCAGGCGATAAAACTTTTTCTCTGGGCCCTCGCACACCACCAGGCGCTTCCTCTCGAGGTAAACCAGATCCCCGTTTTCGCACTTGCCCACGATTCTCTTCATCGACCTCTTCATGCTCCCCCCGAAGTCCTCGCGGTTCTCCTGCAGTTTCTCGATGATGGTCATCAGCATCTCCTTGGATTCGTCGATTACCTCCTCCATCCCCTTCTCTCCCTTCTCTATGAGGTCCATGTCCCTTTCGAGCCTTGCTGTCATCTCAGGGCGAACAACGTCCACGTCATGCGTCATAAGATTCTCCACTAATTTCTTGCCCACCTCGGTGGGTCTTATGGGGTTGCCGACGATGTAGCCTCTATCGTAAAGTTTCTGTATGATCTCGGCGCGGGTGCTCTTCGTCCCGAGGTTTAGCTTCTCCATCTCCCTTACCAGCGAGGATTGGGTGTACCTCTTGGGGGGCTCGGTCTCCTTCTCCTCCGCCCGTATCTCCTCTATTTTCACCTTCTCTCCACGCTTCATCCTTGGTATCTTCCTCTCCTCGAACCTGATGTATGGATAGTACCTTAACCGCCCGTCGTAGGTGAGCACCTTCCCCTCAGCCAGGAACTTCTCTCCGAGGACATCTATCCTTGCCTTGGAATGCACATACCTGGCGTTTTTGGCCAGGGTAGCCAGGAATCTGCGCACTATCAGCTCGTAAATTTTTCCACGCTCTCCACTCAGCTTTGCGCCGCGCACCGGTACTATGGGGGGATGGTCCTTCGTCTCCTTCCTCCCCCTCGCAGGGCTGCGGCGCATGTTATCGCGGAGATCCTCCACCAGGGATGAGAAGGGGCTTCCCTCCTCCAGGGATTTCAGTATGGCCTTTATGTTGAGGCTCCTCGGATACACGGTGTTGTCCGTCCTTGGGTACGAGATGTAGCCCCCCATGTAGAGGTCCTCCGCTATTTTCATCGCCCTCGCCGGAGAGATCCCTATCTTGGCCGCCTCGCTCAGGAATGTGGTGGTGTCGAAGGGATGCACCGGGTAAAGCTCCTTTTCCTCCTCCACGTAGTCCTCAACGGTGCCTTTGTCCACGCCCTTTACCCT
>WAOY01000220.1 GCA_015520985.1 DHVE2 group archaeon | reverse complement strand
CCCCTACGGCGTGCCCTACGGATACCCGTACGGATACGGAACGTACGGACCGTACTACAGACCATACGCGCCCGCGTACTACCCGCAAACATACCCGCAGGCGTACCCTGTGGGGCAGTACGACGAGAAGACCGCGCTGGAGGAAGAGGAGAGGTACCTTGAGCAGAGGCTGAAGGAAATAGAGAGACGCCTGAAAGAATTGAAAGGGTGATAGCATGCGAGTTGCGATTACGGCGGACGTTAACAGCGAGAATTCACCGGTGTCCATGGTCTTCGGAAGATGCGCCTACTACGCCATATACGACACAGCCACGGGAAGATTGGAATTCGTCCCCAACCCGGGAGGCATGGCTGCCCGAGGTGCGGGAGTGCAGGCTGGACAGTTCCTGATAGAGCAGGGAGTGCAGATGGTGATCACCGGAGGAATGGTCGGTCCTAACGCCTCCATGGTCCTCGACCAGGCTGGGATCCAGGTGATAAATGGGTTCAGAGGAACCATCAGGGATGCTGTGGAAGCGGTGAAGGCTGGAAGGCTGGCGCCGCAGGGTGCTCCGATGCCTCCTGGACCTCCACCGGGGCCAGCGTATCCCACGGCATACCCACCGGAGGAACTGCCCCCGGAGGAGGAAATAAGGATGCTGGAGGAAGAGAAGGCGAGGATAGAGGAGAGGCTCGAAGAGATAAAAAAGAGGCTGAGGGAGCTGAAAAAATAACCCTCTTCCATTATTTTCATTTGTAATAATCACCACGCAAAATTTAAATAAGCACTCAGAGGTTTTAAACATATGAGGATTCGCACGGGCATACAGGGCTTCGACGACATAGTACAGGGTGGCCTCATTCCTAACAGGGTGTACATCGTCGCAGGGCCTCCCGGAGCAGGGAAAACCACATTCGGGGTGCACTTCCTTGTGCAGGGGGCTAAGGAGGGGGAGCGGGGCCTGTACGTTTCCCTCACCGAGGATCCCAGGAACATCATAGAGGACATGTCCACATACTCCTTCAACATAAAGAGGTACACCCTGGCGGGCCTGATACTCTTCGTGGACATGGGTCCCCTGAGCATACAGTACATGAACGCGGTGAAGAACAGGGAGAATATGCGATCAACGTACGCGCAAGAGGTGTTCAAGAAGATAAGCGCCCTGGTGAAGATGAAGGGGGTGAAGAGGATAGTCATAGATTCTGTGCTCACGCTCAGGTACGGCAGCGGGAGCGAGGAGGAGCAGAACAGGGAGATCGCGAGGTTCTTCAGGAGCCTGAAAGACCTCAAGGCCACGACGCTCATCCTCTCTGAGATGACCGATCTGTCCAACTACAGCCCGGAGCATTACATGGCACATGGCGTGATATTCCTGCATAATTTCCTGAATGGAAACACCATGACCAGGGCACTGCAGGTGATAAAGATGCGCGGGACCAGGCACGATTGCGATATGCACAAGATGGAGATAACCTCGGATGGAATTAGAGTATTCAACACGAAGGTGTGAGTTATGAGATGCCCGGTATGTGGTTCCCGGAACGTTAAGAAACTCAAGACCGGCAGTTACAAGTGCGAGGATTGCGGTTTCGTATTCTACGAGGAGAGGGACGCGATAATAGACATGCGGGACCTTCTGGACGCCGATTCGTTCTCGGAGGAGGAGATATCCGCCGTTGGGGAGCACATGAAGGCCGCCAGCCAGGACCTGTCCCGCAGGATATACGGCGACGAGGTGCGCAGCGTTTTCAGGGGCAACATACAGCTGGACGAGATGGCGGAGAAGTATGGGGAGGAAAACCTGTACGGGGTCTTCATAGACTTCGAGGGTAAGATCAGCGGCACGATCCTAATAGTTATGTCGGAGGATAACGTGAAGAAGATAACATCCGGGGAGGAGCACGGGATAATCCACGCCCTCAGGTTCCTCGCGAGGGAAGCCTTTAAGGAGTTCATGGACAGGCTGTCTTGGGATGCGGAGATAAAGAGGATAGACGTAGCCTACGATTCCGTCTCGGCACTCATCGACTACCTCAACTCGGAGATGAAAAACAGGAACGCATTCATCATGAACTACGAACTCCTCTCCGACGGGAAGTGGCACGGGGATATAATCATAATCCCGTCCCGAGAGAGCCTGGAGATACTCAGGGAGTTCGTTGCGAAGTAGAGGAAAATTTTAAATCGCAACGCCACGATACTCACGCATGGAGATAGAGGACATCAGATGGAAAGTGGTGGAGATCCCCCTGAAGAAACCATTCAGGATCGCCCTGGGCACCACGACGGTTTATCGCGGAGTGATCGTTGAGGTCTGCACCCAGGAGCTCTGTGGAATCGGTGAGGCATCACCCTCGCCGAGAATAACGGGGGACACCGTGGGTTCCATAACAGCTGCGCTGGAAATAGCAAGGAAGGTTCTCATAGGCAAGGACGCCCTCGACGTTGGGGCGAGAATGAACGACCTCGAAGGGACAATTCGAGGGAACACCGCGGCCAAGGCTGCTATTGATTTCGCGTTGCACGATATCCTGGGGAAGAGGGCAAAGATGCCCCTGTACAGAATTCTGGGGGGAGAGAGGAAAAAGATTGACACTTCTCTCACCGTGAGCATCGGGAGTGTGGAGGATACGATTAAACATGCAGGGGAACTCCTCGAAGCGGGAGCGAAGGTTCTGAAGGTGAAGATAGGCCTCGACCCGGAGGAGGACGTTGAGAGAATCAGGGCGTTGAGGAACATAACTGACGCGAGGATCAGGGTGGACGCGAACCAGGGATACAGCCTGAAGAGGGCGATTAAGGTCCTGAGGAGAATTGAGAGGTACGAGATAGAATTCGCGGAGCAGCCCATCCCGGCGGAGAGGATAGATGACCTTGAAATCCTGAGGAAAAGCACAGAGATACCGGTATTCGCGGACGAGTCGGTGCACAGGAGCAGCGATGTCCTTCGCCTCATCGGCAAGGTGGACGGGATTAATATCAAGATGATGAAGAGCGGGGGGATAAGGGAAGCAACGCGCATGATCTCCATAGCCAGGGCCGCTGGGATGAAGGTTATGGTTGGGTGCATGATAGAGACGAAGGTGGGCATCACCGCCGGAACTCACTTCGCCCTCGGCATGGGCGCAGATTATGCGGACCTGGATGGCTACTGGGATCTCAAGGAGAACCCGTACGAGGGAGTGGTGTACGACGACGGCTACAACGTCCTACCCGAGGCCCCGGGTCTCGGAATCAAAAGCCCTGGGAACTAACCGCTCTTTCTCCTCTTCACGTGGTACGAGTGGGGCACGAAGGGGTTCGTCTTGGCCTCGTAAACGAAGATATGTGGATATGACCCCTTGAGGTAATGCAGGTAGTTGACCCACTCGTAGGCGAGGAGTGCGTAGAGGAGCTCTATGTCCTTCTTAATGTCCTCCCGGTCCTCATCGCTGAGGGAATCGAAATTTATCACGCGTCTCAATTCCTCCGTGACGTGGAGCAGGTTCCACAGGAGGTCCGTGAAGCGCTCGTGCTCCATGAGCGTGGGGTTATCAAGGAGGTTCACAGCGAACTCCTTGTTGTCCAGGAGGAACTTCCGGAGCTCGTAGAGGTTCATCCTATCAACCCTTATGCTGTACTCCCTGGATATGATCTTCTCCTTTAATTCCTCAAACTCGTCGTCGCTGAACTCCTCAACGTTAACCACGTCCTGTATGAGCTCCTGGATGTTCTCGTCGTACTTGGACAGGTACCTGAGGAGGTCCTTGCCCACCTCGGCGAAGAACGAGCCGATCACTATGTTAAGTTTCTCAATCCTCTCGGCCCTCTGCCTCCTGGCAATCAGGCTGTTCAGGACTATGCTAACAAGAAGCACGGATATGGGCAGGAATCCGAGCTGGACAAGGATGTACTTCTCTATGAACGTGGTGTCGTGGAAGGTGAGATAGTTTATGACGTAAAATATTACAGATGAGAGGAGGAGAAGGATGCTTATTTTGACTTCCCAACGCATAGGGCATCTACAGATTCAATATCCTCGCGGCCTCTCTCCTGACCTTCTCCACGTACTCCTTCTTGGTCACGATCATCAGGGCCCAGTCGTGCACGCGCCTCAGCTGCAGGGCCCGCGCCAGGGGAGAGTACCTGGAGAGGTCGTGTATCTGGTTGCCGTCTATGACCTTCACGTTCGTCTTGTTCAGCCTCGGCTCAGAGAGCTGGGCGATGTTCTCCGGGATGTCTATGAGGACGTACCACGGCTCTATGCCGGAAGCCTCGGCAATTTCCCTCTCCACGCGCCTGCGGCGCTTGAGGTCGTTGAGCTGCGCCATGTTCTCCAGGAACTCCTTGTCCTCCTTTATGTCGTCCACGCGCAGAACAAGGGCCTTCTTGAACAGGCGGCGGTACTTCAACCGGAGAGCAATTTCCCTCGGATAACCCCCCTGGTTGAGTAGGAGCGATATGAGCTCGGAATCGTTGTACTTATAGATATCGAGCCAGTTGTCCATCTCAATCTCCTCTACTGCGCGGGAGAGCATCAGTTCGCCTATGCGGTTGGTCTTGTGGAAGTACACCGAAGTGTACATCAGCGCCCGGGCAACCAGCATGCCCTCCAGCGCTGGAACTCCCTTTTTATCTATCATCAGTTCTCCGTTGCGAACCTTTATCGTGTTCAGTATGCGGTAGACGTCGATCATTCCGTGGGCCACGCCGGTGTAATGCGCGTCGCGCAGAAGATAATCTATCTGGTCCGCGTCCAGGGGCCCGCTTATGATGTTCACCATGTAGTTCTTCTCCGCCCCGAAGTACGCCTGGGTGCCGTCCCTCACGAGGGAGTACTTCTCCTCCGTCTTCCCCAATATCATCCTGCAAACGAGATCGATATCGATGCCGTAATCGTTCAGGATTTCGTGAATCCTCTCGCGGCCCTCGATTTCGAGGCCATCAAGCAGATCTATTTCCCCGCGAATTATCTTCGTTGTTATATCCATGTGGTCCATCTTGGTCTTCTCGTGGAGGAGGTACTCCAGGGTATGAGAGAAGGGAGAATGGCCCAGATCGTGGAGCATGCCCGCGACCTTGAGGGTCTCAACCTCAATCTCCGGCAGCCCAAGCGCTTCGCCCATCTTCCCCGCAACCTGCCCCACGCCTATGGAATGCTCGAGGCGCGTGTGATTCGCACCGGGAAAAACCAGATATCCGAGGCCGAGCTGCTTTATCCCGCTCAGGCGCTGCATCTCGGGCGTCTCGAGGAGACGAAGCGTGGCGCCCTCGAACTTGAAGCTCCCGTGAATGGCGTCGTGTATGATCTTGTAGTCGGACATAGGTAGGAAATGAAGGGGGCTTTTATAAATTTTGCCTTTATCCCTTTATCTCCTCCACCCCCACCTCGTAGACCTCCCCGCCGTAATATATGCGATAAAGGCGGCCCTTCATCTCGAACTCCTCCACGGGCTTCAGCTCGCCATTCTTCCGCAATTCGAAGAACTCCTCGGCTATTTGCGGGAAGAGACAGTAGGTCAGGATATCTTCCTCCTTCTCCAGGTACCCCTTCTCCTCGAGCTTCCTGCGGCAACCTTCGAGCATCGGCTCGATGAGATCCGCGGGCCGCACAGTTATCTGTTCTTCGTCCCCTATTGCGAGCTTCTTCACCTCCTCGGATATCTCCGCCGGGGGCCTGCCGTAAAGACCGCGGATGTAATTCTTCGTCTCCTTGGTGATCTTCTTGTACCTACCGAAGAGAACATTCAGCACCGCCTGGGTACCAACGATCTGCGAAGTCGGGGTAACGAGTGGGGGATATCCCAAATCCTCGCGGACCCGTGGTATCTCTTGGAGCACCTCCGAGAGGCGGTCAAGGGCGTCCATCTGCTTCAATTGACTCAGAAGATTGGAGAACATCCCCCCGGGGATCTGGTGCCTGAGCACCGAGGGGTTCACCTTCAGCGCCTCCACGTGCAGGTATTTTTTGTACTTCTTTTCCAGGAGCCGGGAAAGATAGTCTTCAATCTCGTATATACCATCCATGTTCAGATTCGGCCTGGAGGATTCCGGGAGGACCGCATGCATTATCTGTATGCCAGGCTGCGCGGTGCCGAAGGCCAGAGGGCTTATTGACGTGTTTATGTAATCTGCACCCGCCTCCACCGCCTTGAGGTACGTGGCCACCGCCATCCCGCTGGTGGAGTGCATGTGCAGGTCAACCGCGATCCCGTAACGGGATTTTATCTCGCGGACCAGCTCGTAAGCCATGCCCGGAGTCAAAAGTCCCGCCATGTCCTTGATTGTGATGTAATCCACGTCCAGGGACACGAGAGAATCAGCGAGGTTCAGGTAATATTCCAGGGTGAATACCTTGCCAGTGGTGTAACTTATGGTGCCCTGCACCTCCGCGCCGATCTTTTTAGCCTCGCGAATCGCCACCTTCATGTTCCGCACGTCATTCAGCGCGTCGAAAATGCGGAATATGTCGATGCCGTTCTTGTGCGCCAGGTCAACGAATTTGATCACGACGTCGTCGGAGTAGTGGCGGTAACCCACTATGTTCTGGCCGCGGAGCAGCATCTGCAACTTTGTTTTCTTTATCCTCTCCCTGAGAAGTCGCAACCTCTCCCAGGGGTCCTCGCGGAGAAAGCGAATCGCGACGTCGAAGGTTGCGCCACCCCACACCTCCATGGAGTAGAATCCAAGGGAATCCATCTTCTCGGCTATGGGTATCATATCCTCGGTGCGCAGCCTCGTCGCGATAAGGGATTGATGCGCGTCCCTGAAGGTGGTGTCTATGATCTCCACCATAATCGCTCACCGCAACCGCATTTATTCGCCGTATATTAAAATTGCCGTTTGACGATCGTCGAAAGACGGGAAAAAGATATATACCCGGGCACATTCACATGATAGCAAGTAACAGGGGGTGATTTGGATGATGATAACGTCAAAGCTGGAAGAGGAAATGGACATAGTGAGGAGGCACATCAAGGTGCTCAAGATGGTTATGGAGAACCAGCCCATTGGCATAATCAAACTCGCACAGATGATGGAGCTGCCGGAGCACAAGATCAGGTACTCCCTCCGCATACTGGAGCAGGAGAAGCTGATAGAACCGACACCGGAGGGGGCAAGGGTCACCAAGAGGGCCAAAAAGGAGATAAGGACGGTGAGGGAATCGGTGGAGAGGATAATAAAAAACGCCGAAGAGATGCTCAATGAGCTGAAAGAGATGGAGGAATCGTGATCAGCGCAGCACCGTCTCTTCCCTGCCGGGACCGTATGAGATAATCGTCACCTTCGCACCCGTCTCCCTCTCTATCATGCTGACGAACCGGACGAGGTTCTCATCATCGTGGGATTTCCATCCCGGGAAGTACTCGTACAGAGGACTGCAGGTCTCAACGCATGCCGGGGGATAATCGTACTCTGCCCCTTTGCAGCGGTATCTCATGGCGACGGGAACCTCATCCATGCTGTACAGGACGTCCACCTTGGTCAGAGCGATCTCAGTAACGCCGTTGATCATGGAGGCGTACCGCAGCATGGGGAGGTCCAGGTACCCCACCCGCCTCGGACGACCCGTGGTGGCACCGTACTCGTAGCCCTTGCCGCGGAGGAATTCCGCTTCTTCGCCATGGATCTCCGTGGGGAAGGGCCCGGAACCCACCCTGGTGGTGTAAGCCTTGGTTATGCCCAGAACACCGTCTATTCTACCTGGCGGCACCCCGAGCCCCGTCAGAACGCCGCCCACGGTGGTGCTGGAGGACGTAACGAAGGGATATGTGCCAAAGTCCACGTCCAGGAACGTGCCCTGGGAACCTTCGAAAAGAACGGATCTGCCCGAGTCCATCGCCCGGTTGAGCCACACCTCAACGTCTTCCAGGTAATTCCGGAGAAATTCGCCATGGCTCTGCAGCCTCTTCCTCTCCTCCCTTATCAGCCTCCCCAATGTCCAGGTTGAAAAGGCGGGCAAGCATACGGAGCTTCTTCTCCAGGATTTCCCCGTTTAGCACGTCCTGGGCGCGTATCCCTATCCTCCTGAACTTCGCCACGTAGGCGGGGCCGATGCCCTGCCTGGTCGTCCCGATGCCAATGACTTCGTCGTCCCTCGCGTCCAGCATGCGGTGGAATCCGGTGACTATGTGGGCCCTGCGGGACACCTTCAGATCGGGATCCAAGCCCAGATCTCGCAGGGTCTCCACCTCCTCCTCGAATTTGGCAGGGTCTATAACCATCCCGTTGCCCAGCACGCCAATCTTTCCGCGGAGAACCCCGCTGGGAAGGAGGTGAAATCTAACCTCGCGCCCCCCGTGGATCACGGTGTGCCCGGCGTTGCTGCCTCCGGAGAATCTCGCAACGATGTCAAAGCGCTCAGCGAGAAAATCCACGATCTTTCCCTTGCCCTCATCACCAAACTGCAGGCCTATCACCGCGAGGTTCATCCACTCACCGTAAGGGTATGCGCAGAGGCGTAAAAAGGTTTTCCATGGTGGAAGATTACCGGGGAAAGGTTAAATACCATACCTGAGATGGGACGGTTATGCGAAGGGAGATAATCATCGCCGCCGTGTCCCTGATCCTCCTCGCATCCCTCTCGGGGCTCGCAGGGGTTAACGCGGGGAACCCCGGGACATATACATCCGGGGAAAAATCCCCCACCGATGAAATCCCACCGCTCCCAGAGGAATGGAACGCGAGGTGGCACCGCATCGTGATCGATGGCAACGAGGTCTACGCATTGTTCACGAGTTCAAGCAGAGTGGGCGAGACATACTTCGCGGAGCTGCGCAACGGTGCCTGGTCCAGGCCCGTGTACGTGGGGGGCTCGTACCCTGATATATACGCCCGGGACGGCGATATTTTCGTATCTTCTAGCATTAACCATGAGCCGTGGGTGTACTACCGCATCGCCGGGGAATGGCACTCGCAGAGAATCTCGGATGGGTGGAGCACGGTGACCGCGGTGAACGAGTCCCCGGAGGGGATCATGGTGGCCTGGCGCGGAAACCATGCAGTCTGGGGCT
>WAOY01000219.1 GCA_015520985.1 DHVE2 group archaeon | reverse complement strand
TTTCAAATACTCTGTCGAACCCCGCGGCCATTAGAATCTGCTTGTAAAGCTGCGGGCTCTGGTTGAGGTAGGCGTCCTTCTCAAAGTACTTCACGGGGAAGAGCTCTGTGCCCCCTTCAGTGGCCGTCGCGACTATCTTCGGGGTGTGCACCTCTATGAAATCCTTAGAAATTAGCGTGTCACGTATGCCCTGAAGCAATGCGCTTCTAACGCGGAATACGGCGAGGACTTCCGGCTTCCTCAGGTCCAGGAACCTGTTCTCTATCCTCGTTTCCATGTCTGCGGAGACCCTGTCCGCGACACCGAGGGGCAACGGGGTCTCTGCAGGATTTACCACCTCTATTTCCTCGGGGAGTATCTCAAAACCCAGTTTTGCCTGCTCCGTCCTCTGCACCTTCCCCCTGGCGCAGATCACTGATTCCCTGGTGAGCTTGGTGTACTCCTTGAACTTCTCCTTACCAAGCATCCCCCTTATGAGTGTGAGCTGGGCGAAACCGTAGCGATCCCTGACTATGATGAAGGCTATTTTCCCAAGAACGCGGATGTCGTGGATCCACCCGCAAATTTTAACTTCCTCTCCATCGAGCTTGGATGCTTCCCTGGTGGTGTGAGTCCTGAGCATAGAGGAGCGAAAGGTGAGGGCGTATTAAATGTTTTCACTTGAAGAACTTCTGCACCCGCTTCTGTATCTCCATCTGTTTCGTCGGCGTGCCGCTCATTATGCCCTCCATCTCCTCTATCTTGCCAACGATTATAACGCCCCTCTTTCCAAGGCGGTACTCAACGAGGCCGCGCTCGTGGTTGGGCGACTGTGCCTTCAGAATTACGAGGACCCTCTTCAGCTCTCCGTTTATCTCCGCGAAGAGCAGTTTTACTATGTGATTTGCCACGTTGACCACGTGTTTGTCCGCTATCACGTTGGTCCCGATTATGTTGGGTATGGTGTAGGTCACCAGGGTGCTTATGCCCTCGTTCCTGGTGTAGGAGAAGAGTGAGTGGACGAAGTCCGAGTACTCTTCCCTCTCGGAAAAAACGTTGATACCGTGGATGACCATGCGGCTCACGTCCCTGGCGCGGTCGCGTATCTCCCACATTAGCTTGTAGAGATCCATGTCCCCCGGGTCAAGGTGCACCAGTTTGCAATTCTTTGAAGCCTCGCCCATCTCCATCAGGCGCCGCTTTATGTTTGGCAGGTTATCCTCGAAGGACACGAATAAGGCCCGTTTTCCGCTGGAGCACACGTTCTTTATGAACTGTACACCGAAGAGGTATTTCCCGGTGCCGGGGGGCCCTGCGAGGAGGATCACGTCGCCGCTGTACACCTCACCGATCATTGTGTCCAGTTTGGATATCCCTATGGCCTCAGCCCTGATCTCCCTCTTCCCCTCCGAGAACATCACCCGCGGGTAAACCTGGAGCCCGTCGTTCGTTATCTCGAATCCGTGGAGTCCACCGATGAACCCCGAGCCCCGGGTCTTAAGAACCTGGAGCCTCCTGCTCCTCCCTGTGTATATGAGGCGTATAACTGAGTCGGAGACGAACTCCTCCACCCCGTACCTGCTGCGCCCTTCAATCTCCTCGCTGGTGAATACTGTGGTTACTCCGTAACTCTTGAGGCTCTGCGATAAATCGAATATTGCGTTCCTTATCCTGCGGTCGTCATCGTAGTAAAGGGTAAGGGGAGCGATTCCGTCGATTCCCACCAGGGACACGTTGTTCACCACAACACTGCTCGATATGGCCTCCTGGAGCACATCGGACTTCAGGATCTCCCGGCCGAGTACCGGGCGCATGCTGCCGAAGTCCAGGTAGTGGAATCTCTTTGAAACCGCGTTGAGCCGCTCCTTTATCCCTGGTGGAAGCTTTCGCGTGATATCCTCCCACGTCTCCTCAAGGGTCACGTAGAGCACGTTCTTCCCGGATTCTGCCCCGGATATGAGGAAGTTCATGGTGAAGAGCGTTTTACCCGTTCCTCCTCCTCCGTAGACCAGGTTGAAACTGCGCTCCACGAAACCCCCGTCCATAACCCTATCCAGATTCCTAATCCCCGTGCTCACCTTCATTCAGCCTCTCCTCCACTATCCTCCTGGCGATTATATCCGCCAGTTTCTCGCCCACGTAGTCCTTCAGTATTTCAACCACCTTAGCCACGTACTCCTCCGGGTCATCCTCGTGGATCTCCATGATCCTCGCGTACGCCTCCTCCGCCTCCGCCGGGCCCATGAACTTGGAGAGGATCTCCCGCACCCTCCCGGGCATGACCTTCATGGCCCTCTTGAGAAGTATCTCCCTGCGGTGAAGCTCCTCCACGTACCTCCTGATGGCGTCCCTCACAAACTCGGATGGCCCCTTCCACCCGTACTGCGGGTACTTCTTTATCAGCTCACCTATCGCGTCGTACATATCCTTGGGAACCCGAACCATTTTGTCCTCGCTGTTTCCCACAAAAAAATAACGGGCTGCTTGTATTTAAGAATTTCCCTGAACCTTCCCGGGTGGGCGGACTAAGTATATATACGTCCTCTGGAATTTACCTCGCATGAAGGCGCTAATACTGGCGGGAGGCTACGCAAGAAGGCTCGCACCCATTACTGACTTCGTCGCAAAGCCCCTGCTCCCCCTCGGCGATAGGCTCGTTATAGACTGGGTGCTGGACAGGGTAAAGGCTCTGCCCGTGGAGAAGATCGCAGTGTCCACGAACAGTTACTACGAGAAGCAGTTCAGGTACTGGGCCAGGTGCAGGCCGGAGGAGGTGGAGATGATAATAGAGCCAACCCACGGGGAGGAGGAGAAGTTCGGCGCGATTGCGGGGATAAACTACGCCCTGGACATTCTCGGAGATGACGACTACATCATAGCTGCCGGGGACAACGTGTTCGACTTCTCCCTGGGGGAAATGTACTCCCTCTTCAAGCGGGTCCAGAAGCCGGTGCTCGCGGTCTACGACGTCGGTGATCTTGAGAAGGCCAAGAGGTACGGGGTGGTGAAGATCAACGAAGAAAATAGGGTGGTGAGGATGCAGGAGAAACCGGAGAACCCCGAGTCCACGCTGGTGAGCACGGCCATATACCTCTTCCCCAGGGGAACTAAGAAACTTCTGGAGGAGTACCTGAGCGGCGAGGGGAACAGAGACAGCCCGGGACATTTCCTCGCATGGCTCTCCGAAAATTACGAGGTGTACGCGCATCCCTTCGGAGGCCTGTGGAAGGACATAGGGAACCTGGACGAGTACCGCGACGCCTTCCTGAGGTTCCGCTGAGCGAAAAATTACCACAATATTTATAAAGGCGGAGAATCATATCTACGCGGTGGTATGATGACCGATAAAAAGAAGGGGTCTTCTCAGCCCGCGCCCAAAAAGGAGATGAAGAAGGAGAAAGCCGAGCCCGTGGAACTTTTTGACAGCGAGCAGGAGAGGAAGGTGGGCTACGAGGAGATACAGGCAAAGACGGGCGCGGAGGCGCTGCAGGAGAAGGAGAGGCTGCAGAAGCTGCGCGAGGCCGCCAAACTCAGGAAGAAGGCGGCTGAATACAAGAGAAAGGCGGCCACTTACAAGCAGAAGTACAAGGAGGAGATGCAGAAGGTCGCCAAGTACCAGGCGGAGAAGGCGAAGTACAAGCAGAAGGAGGCGGAGGAGAAGAAGAAACTCAGGCAGTTGAAGGACAAGGTCGCTGCGATACAGGAGAAGATCCGCGCCTCCGGGAACCTCAAAAAGCAGGAGAAGCTCCGCGCAAAGATAGCGAGCCTGCAGACGAAGATGTCGGCCATAGAGGCGAAGATAACGGCGCTGAAGCAGAAGGAAGCGGAGATCGTGCACAAGATGGCAAAGCACAAGGCCAAGGCGGCGGAGCACTTCCAGAAGAGCAAGACCTACGAGGAGCAGGCCAGCACATACCTTAAGACTGCTGAGATGCTGGAAAAAGAGGGGACCAAGTAATTCACCCAATTTTTATCTCGATCCTGTCCCCGGGCATCAGGTTGAGCCTTTTCTCCGCGGAGCCCTGGTTCACCGCAAATTCAAGGAGATCCTCGCTGTTCACCAAAGTAATCAGTTCACCCACTTCCGCCTCGCCGTAGGTGCGGACCCTGCGGATTTTCATACCGTGGAGCTCCACGTATTGCACAGAATTCACCATATCACGCGGAATGTTGGTTATTACGTTTCCGAAGTGATCCACGTGCAGGATCTCTGCACGGATAATATCACCGTCCCTCTGCGGCTCAAGAACATCGTAAGCGAGGAAGTCGTCTATC
Source organism: DHVE2 group archaeon (assembly GCA_015520985.1). Lineage (GTDB taxonomy): Archaea > Thermoplasmatota > Thermoplasmata > Thermoplasmatales > Aciduliprofundaceae > JAADDK01. The sequence continues at coordinate 1,343 of WAOY01000219.1, read as the reverse complement.
CTCTCCAGGTGGCTGAAGTCCCCCATATCCACCCTGGCCGCCGTGGGGGCGAATATGTCCCGCCCATGAAACGTGGGGTTCCCCGCCTGGAGGGTTATGAGGTAAACCCGCTTAACTCTGGACTTCACCAGGGTTAGTATGCCGTTGTCAGGACCCACGAAGAAACCGCGATCGAGTTCCGCCACGATCCCCCTGCGATCGGTGCCTACACCGGGGTCCACCACGAAAAGGTGCACGGTTCCTTCAGGGAAATAATCAAGGATGGCCCGGAGCACGTAGGATGCATGCCTGACGTCGTGCCGCCTGACCCCGTGGGTTACGTCCACGATTGTTGCACGGGGGTTTATCCCGAGAATCACGCCCTTCATGACGCCAACGTAATGATCCTGGTAGCCGAAATCGGTGGTCACGGTTATCATGGGAGCACCTCAGTAGATTATGCGAAAGTCCTCGTATCCCTCAGGCTCCCCGTATTCAATTTCTACATCCTCCACGCGAGCGTGGGGGTGCTCGTAGCGGCAGAGATATATAAGCCTCTCCACCTTGTCACGGGGACCTTCGAAGACCGCCTCAACCCTGCCATCCGGGAGGTTGCGAACCCATCCCTTCACGCCCAATTTCCTCGCGTGCTCCTCTGTGAACGCTCGGAAAAACACACCCTGCACACGGCCGGAGAAGAATACGTGCGCCTTCACCTTCTCCATGGTGCAGAATATGGGCGAAATTCATAAAAGATTTTTGGTGCCTACTCCCGCACCACCGTGAGGGAATCGTTCATTATCTGAGTGGTACCGTCCCCCAGAACGTAAGTGAGGGTGACATGGATTTCTCCCGTTTGCATACCGCTCTGGAGCGTGACGTTCTCCGCGTAAATGGTGGCGGTGCCGTTGGAATCCGTACTCGCCGCGTAGCTTATACCGCAGCCATCCAGCACTATGGAAACACCTGCGAGGGGCTGTAAAGACTGGTCGTACACCGCTATTTTTATCTCGCCGCTCCAGACCGCGCGCCCATCCCCAAGGGTACTTGCGTGAATGATCTTCGTCTCCTCGCCGTCCACGTAGATGCGCCACGACGCAATGTACGGGCCCATCTCCCCCTCGCCCCCGCTACCGCTCTGCTGCGCATTAAGATAAGAAGACAGGACAACACCTGCGATAATGCCCAGGAGTGCCACAAGTACAACAAGGATTATCAAAGCACCTTTTGACATCACCAGAGCATCTTCCCGCACCATATGGAAAAGTAGGGGATTCTCGGATTTAAACTTATCCCGGTGCCTTGGTCTCCTGCTATGCTATTTTCCACGGCCCGCGAAGCCCCCGTGGAATCCGTCGCAGGAG
>WAOY01000218.1 GCA_015520985.1 DHVE2 group archaeon | reverse complement strand
TGATCATACGCTCCCTCGAGAGCTTCAGGTGCCTGGGGTATCCCATACTCATGGGCACATCACGCAAGAGCTTCATCGGGAAGGTTCTGGACTTGGATGTCAGCGAAAGATTGGAAGGGACAATAGCCACGAATGTGATTTCGCTGATGAACGGCGCCAGCATATTCCGCGTGCACGATGTGAAGGAGAACGTCAGGGCCTTGAAAATGGCCCAGGCGGTGATGGAGGCCTTCGCATGAGGTTCCCCTGGCAGTGTCCCACGTGCTACGCGCAGCTCGAGGACAAGAGCAAGGCAAAGGTCTCTGTTTGCCCGTACTGCGGTTCGGTGCTCGTGGTTGACGCGGAGAAGAAGAAATTCTATCTGGTCAAGAGAAAGGACGGGAGGTGGTACTACTTTCCCAGGGTGGACATAGGCGAGAGGACGGGATACCTGAAATTCGGCAACACCGAACTCTTCTTCCTTCTGGACGAAGACGAGTGGTACCTATGCATGGACGGCTCCCTTTACCACCTCGAAAGCGATGGGAATTGCATGACGACGGGTGTTTATCCCGGGGACGTGGAGCGCATATGGGGAGACATACCCATCCTTGCCCTCCCTGATATGCGGATTGAAATGGAGACATGCACGGAGGGAATCCTCCTGAAAACGTCACGGGATTCAGCGTTTTTCAGGAGGGCATGATTTCCCCAGAAGATACGTGTCCCTGGCTTCAACCACCCTCACCCTGACAAATTCCCCCAGAGTAGCCTCCCGGAGTATCACGGGCCTGTACTCGTCGGTTCTCCCGACGAAGTTTCCCCTCTTGCCGCGCTGGGGCACGAGAACTCGCAGTTCCTTTCCGATGTATTTTTCGTTTATTTCCCTCAAAATCCTGGAGTGGATTTCACCAAGCTCCTTGCTCCACCTCTTCACGTCGTTGGTGGAAGGCCTCTTCCACCTGTACGCCGGGGTCTTCGGCCTCGGGGAGAAGCGGGTTATGTTCAGTATCTCTGGCCGGACTTTCTCTATCATCTCCACCGTGTTCCTCATGCTTTCATCGCTCTCCCCGGGGAATCCCACTATGACGTCTGTGGAGAGCATCAACCCGGGAATCTTCCTTCTGAACTCTTTGACTATCTCCAGGAATTCCTCCACGGTGTAGCCGCGGTTCATCCTCCTCAGAATTTCATTGTCCCCGCTCTGCACCGGGAGGTGAAGGAACTTGTACACCTTCTCGTCCCTGTACGCTTCAATTAGATCATCGAGTATTCGCATCGTCTCCCTGGGTTCCATCATACCAACGCGAATTCTGAACTCCCCCTCTATTGAAGTTATCTCCTCCAGCAACTTCGCCAGGTTAGTGCCTATGTCCCTGCCGTACGCAGCGGTGTCCTGCGCGCTCAGGCGTATCTCCTTCATCCCTTCTCCCAAGGCTCTCCTCACCATCTCGCGGATCCATTCAGGGCTCCTGCTCCTCACTCTCCCCCTGGCTATGCGGGTTATGCAGTATGTGCATGAGCCGAGACAACCGTTGGCGATGGGAATGGTGGCCACGAGGTCCATGGTGTGCAGGTACCCCATGGGGTTCGAGCCGAAACCTAGAATTTCATTTGCCCTCTCGAACTCCCAGGTTCTCACCGCAATAACATCTTCGGGAACCTTTTCCCGGAGCGCGGAGGGAAGGCATCCGTAGACCACGAGTTTTTTACCGTATTCCCTCAATTCGTCGATCCTTCTGAGCATTCGGTGCTCCGTGTGCCCTATCACTATGCATGTTCCGAGCACGAGCACGTCCGCATCCTCGGGAGATTCGACTATCTCGCCCATGCTCTTAGCCAGCATGTGCGTCTCTGCTATGTTCTGCGAGCAGCCATACGCCTCAACGTATACTTTCACGCACCGACCATGGGATAAACGATAAAAACGTTTCCCGGTGCACGGTTGTGATTAAAAAGCTTTATATAGCATCGGGAGTTATGTTAATCCGTGATTGAAATGGACGGGGAAAGCGCAGGGAATATGGGGAATCCGAAGATGCTCACTTTGCTGGGCGTCGTGGTCTTGATTCTTGGGATAATCGGACTTTTCGTTATGAGCTTCGTGGCGACTGCGATAATATCCATCGCTGGAATTTTACTTCTGGTGGGGGGCATAGTAATTCTCATATACGGATTCACGGCAGACGCGCGGCAGTACGGTATGTGGCCCACGATTATTGGGGGAGTGGCCCTGGGAATAGGGATAATATTGGCCCTGTTCCCACTGCTTGTGGCCGCCATAATCACACTGTTCCTTGGGATTTTCTTCGTCATAGCCGCCCTGGTGGCATTCGCCGCGACATATCGCGATGAGCATGGCAAGGCGGGGCACCTGCTCGTGGGTCTTGGTAACTTGATACTGGCCCTGTTAGTATTTCTGAACTGGCCAGGGAACAGCGACACGGTGCTGGGATTCTTCATATCCATAGACATTATACTCGGAGGCATCTGGCTCCTCATCCTGGCCAACGCGTTGAAGAACGCTAACGAAAGCGGATCGAAGGTCTGAATACCCAGAACCCGAAGGGCAGCGGGCCCGCCGGGATTCGAACCCGGGCCGTGGATTCCGAAGACCCACAGTCTATCCTGGCTAGCCTACGGGCCCCATGGCGGAGTATTTCTCCATAGGATATTACCTTTTTGCGGGATGAAAATAAGATGGCAAATTTTTAATCAAACAAAAATGATGGAAAATATTATATAGCATGCTTGACTATTGCAGTTATGGGAAAAAATTTGAAAACCGTATTGCTTCCCATTATGATTGCAGTATTGATGCTCGCATCAATGTTTGCAATTCTTGGTGAAGCTAGCGGGGCAGAGATGCCCACAGAAACGAGGGCCTACGGAGACTCCGGAAAGATACTGTACGTCTACGGTGATAACAAAACCCTTGCGGATGAATGGAGGGAGTACCTGATATCAAAGGATTACGCCGTAGATCTCCTTCCTCAGGATGGAATCTCGAACGCGGAGTACCACAACTACAACATCATTATTGTAGGAACTGACGCAGATTCAATCACTTCCCAGGAGGCACTTAACATGTACAGGAGCGACCTTCCGATCATAGGAATCGGTGGAGGTGGTGGAAGATTTGCACCCCTGCTTGGATTAACCTCGCATTTTTACTACGCCGGCTCCTACACCAACGGTGTATCCGCCTCGAACTTATTTATATACTCCACACCCAACACCGTGTCGGGGGTGCCCGGCAACATTCAACTGTATAGCACTCCTGGAAGCGAGATGTACCTGCTGGCCAAGGGCGAGAGACAGTTCAACAACACGCTATTTCTGGGAAACTGGAGCGGAAACAGCGACTATACTTCAATAGCGCAGATCAATAACTATCTGTTCTACGGGTACACGATAAGCCCGAAAGAATTAACAAGCGAGGGAAATGCGCTTTTGGAAAACATACTTTACTACACGAACAGGAACCACGGGTACAACGTCTACATACCCAGGATGACCTCTAGGATAACCATGGACGGTAAGTACTCGTATCTATTCGAATGGTACGGCGCCAATTTCATAAGATTGGACAGTACCTGGGATAATTACACAGCCATTTTTGAAGACGAGTCCTACATATACCTGTACCTTCAGGTGGCGAATACCTCCGAATCTGATTATCTCTCCGTGCACTTTGAGAACAACAACAGTCGCAGCGCTTCTTTGAAGGATTCCACCTTTTACGTCGTGCTCTCCGAGGGCGCGAATGGCGTGAAGTACAGAGAAGCGTATTCTTCTGGATCTTGGTCCTCGTTTAAAGATCCAGACGGGGTGAACATAACAGCGTACTGGGTGTTCAGTTCGCAGTACTGCACCGCCGAGGTGAGGATTCTTAAGAGTTATATGGGCCTGAATGGAAACACTGATAACCTGCTGGGATTTGGAATGCAGTACACAAACATTACGAATTACCCGTCCACATTCCGCTTCAACGAACCCGACACGTACATCACCGCATACTCTCAGAGTCACTGGAACGGGCAGTACGAGGAGATAAGCACGCCCGCTAGCTACGTTGCTCCTACGGTGGACGGAGAGTATTCCTCGGCGGAATGGAACGGGGCCTCGCAGTACTACCTGCAGGATGAATACGGCCGTGCAGTTTTCATCAGATCAGCGGAGGATGGTACATACCTATACCTGGGCGGATACATCGCCAACGTCAGCGGCCAGGAATCAACCATAATGTTCTACTTTGATGTCAATGGTAATGGTGGATCTGCACCACAGACAGACGACGTCAGGTTCTGGGGCTCCAAGCTATCAAACGATACAACAATATACCGAGAGAGCCACGGAACGGGTTCCGGATGGTCTGCTGGCGAATCACCGACCAATGCGACGATGGGTATGTCTATGAATGGGGGCTATGTTTACTATGAGCTCAGAATACCCCTCAGCGTACTGGGGATAACATCCGGAACATTCAGGGATGTGCATATGAGAGTCCGCAGTTACATAGAGGGACGGGGATACGAAGTGCCCTATGGCTCAGACTACAGGGTACCTGACGACTGGACTCTGCTGCTTACGTCCCCCTCTGCATGGGGCAGGGATCACATGACCTTTGATGCCCACAACGGAACAGCAGTAACTCTTGATGGAACCATGAGCGCTGGAGAATGGAACGATGCATTCTACTACTCGTACTCCGTATGGAGATCCACAAAGGACCTCCAGATGTACATGAAGACTTTCGACAATAAGATGTACATCCTCGTGCACTACTCCAACCCAGCACCGTCCAGCAACACAATAATCGAATTGGGTTTCGATGTGAACTATGACCACGATGGCACACCCAAGGGCGATGATTTCGTAATTGGTATATACTTCAGCAACTCAATCAAAGAATGGAAATTCTCCGGTGGAAATTGGGTGGAGACCACACCGAGTGGATGGACCTTTGCTGCGGATAACTCCACGAACTCCTGGACCATAGAGATTGCGATTGACTACTCAAAACTTAACCTGACAGCCGGAGAAGAAAAGGACATAGGGTCAATGATATACATCCGAGACTATGGGGTCACAAGCAACGGTATTCCGATGGGAGAATCTGTTTACGACACCAGCACCTGGAACAGAATAACCTCGTCGGACAACTGGGGTGAAAGCACCGCGGTTCCAGAGTTCAGCAACGGAATCCCGGCGATAATGCTGGTCGTGATATTTGTAGTGGTGGCAATTGTGGCTAGAAGGCGATAAAAAAGCCAGAACCCTTCTCTATTTTTTTGGCAGCAGCAGTTTTATCTCAACGAGGTTATCGCCGGAACATTCTTCGATGAGTATGTCCTTGGCTCCGGTGACCTTGGCTATCTTATCGAGTACGACGTATGATGCCTTCACCATG
>WAOY01000217.1 GCA_015520985.1 DHVE2 group archaeon | reverse complement strand
GGCAATTGCAACCGAGATTTATGGGGCGGACGGCGTGGACTGGGACCTCAAGGCGAAGAGGGACCTCAAGCTCGTGGAGAAGATGGGCTTCGACGACTTCTACATCTGCATGGCCAAAACGCAGTACTCCCTCAGCGACAATCCCAAGTTGCTGGGAGCTCCAGAGAATTTCACCATCACCGTGCGCCGCCTGAAGATATCCTCCGGCGCGGGATTCATAGTGCCCCTCCTAGGCGACATATCCACGATGCCGGGACTGCCCAGCAAGCCCGCGGCGGAGGGCATAGATTTGACGGACGACGGGAGAATAGTCGGAATGCGCTGATTTCACAACCCTTAAATAATCTCTCTTTTTTCACCGCGTATGGAGTTCCCCAAGGAGAATTTCAGCGAGTGGTACAACGAGGTAGTGGAAGCCGCCGGGCTCGTGGACAAGAGGTACCCCGTGAAGGGAATGCACGTCTGGCGTCCCTATGGCTGGAAGATAATGCAGAACATAGACAACTTCTTCCGGGAGATATTCACCAGGTACGGGCACGATGAGGTCAATTTTCCTCTGCTCATCCCGGAGACGGAGTTCCAGAAGGAGGCGGAGCACATACGGGGCTTCGAAGACGAGGTGTTCTGGGTCACCCACGGCGGCCTTGATGAGTTGGATGTCAAGCTGATTCTTAGGCCCACCAGCGAGACGGCGATGTACCCCATGTTCTCCCTGTGGATTCGCTCCCACGCGGATCTTCCTCTCAAGATTTTCCAGATCGTGAACATATTCCGCTACGAGACTAAGCAGACCAGGACATTCATAAGGATGCGCGAGGTGCACTTCTTCGAAGCGCACACGGCGCACCGAACCTACGAGGAGGCGGAGGAGCAGATAAAGGAGGATATTGAAATATGGAAGCAGATAGCGAAGAAGCTCGCGCTGCCTTACAGGATCGTTAAGAAGGCGGACTGGGACAAGTTCCCCGGCGCCGTATATTCGCTCGGAGTGGAGACCATTATGCCCTCGGGACGCACTTTGCAGATCGCCACTTTCCACCAGTACGGGCAGAACTTCTCCAAGCCATACGAGATAAAGTACCTCAAGGAGGACGGGGAGCACGAATACGCGCACCAGACCACTTTCGGTATGAGCGAGAGGTTGCTCGGAGCCATAGTGGGAATTCATGGGGACGACCGGGGCCTCATCATCCCCCCGGAGATCGCGCCTATTCAGGTGGTCATAGTGCCCATAGTGGGTTCAAAGAAGGAGGAGGTGCTGGAGGAATCGAGGAGAATTCGCGATGAACTGCTACGTGAGGGCATAAGGGTGCACCTGGACGACAGGGACAACTACACCCCCGGATACAAGTTCTACGACTGGGAGCTCCGCGGTGTGCCCCTGCGCCTGGAGATCGGGCCCAGGGACATGGAGAAGAACCAGGTTGTGCTGGTTAGGAGGGACACGAGGGAGAAGATCCCCGCGAAGAGGGAGGAGTACGTGGCGAGGATAAAGGAACTCTTAGGGGAGATACAGGAGAACCTCTACGCCAGGGCTGAGGAGGAGATGGCGAAGAAGATAAAAGAGGTTAGCAGCATCGATGATATCGGCGACGTGCAGGGAGTGGCCGCGGTACCCTGGTGCGGCTCCGAGGAGTGCGGGCACGAGATAGAGGACAGGACGGAGAAGAAGATAATAGGGGTACCCGTGGACGTGAAGAAGAAGGGCAGATGCGTCATATGCGGAAAAGAGACGGATACGGTGGCGTTCGTGGCAAAGCCCTACTGATCCTCATCCTTTTTTACCCAGGCCAGTAGGATGCCGAGAACCCCGAAGGCTATCAGCACGGCGCTTATGGAGTAAAGCCCGATATCGGTCCAGGCATCGTACATGAAGGCCCATGAGAAGTAGACGATTACCCCCAGGAGCAGCAGTATCCAGCTGAATATCCATATCGGCCTGTTCATACGGGTGTATCCGTCACACCTATATAAAAATTCTCAGCGCAACTTACTTGAATTTAAGTTTGTGGCGATAAATTTTTAACTCTCCCCGGGATGGTCGGTGCGTGATAGAGAAGGCGATAGAGGATATAAAGAGAGGGAAACCGGTGCTGATATTCGACGCCGAAGGACGCGAGGAGGAGACAGACATCGTATTCGCGTCTCAGTTCATAGACGAGGCGAAGATCAGGTTCATGAGGAAGGAGGGGGGCGGGCTGATATGCGTCACCCTACCCAAGAGCCACGCCGAGACCCTGCATCTCCCGTATCTCCACGAGATCTTCGAAAGGAGCGATTTTGATATATTCAGATACCTTAGAAGGGATGTGAAGTACGATTCCCTGCCCGCGTTCTCCATCACGATAAACCACGTGGACAACTACACGGGCATATCGGATAGGGAGAGGGCAAAGACCGTGAGGGAATTCGCGGAGTTTCTGGGCAAAGTTCGGGAATTCGAGAACCCAATGGAGGAATTCGGCAGGAGGTTCATCTCGCCCGGGCATGTGCACCTCCTGATTTCCTCGGGCCTGGATGCAAGGAAGGGCCATACGGAGTTAAGCACTGCACTGGTGGAAATGGCGGGCCTGGTGCCATCTGCTACCATCGTTGAGATGCTGGGGGACCACGGTTACTCTTTGAGCAAGGAGGAGGCTAAGGAGTACGCGAGGAATAAAGGGCTTGTGTTCGTAGAAGGACACGAGATAATTGAGGCGTGGTCGAAATGGTCCGAGTGATGGCCACCGGCGTGTTCGATATCCTACACCCGGGGCACGTAATGTTCCTCAGGGAAGCGAAGAAATTGGGGGATGAGCTCGTGGTTGTGGTGGCAAGGGACAGCACGGCAGCGAGGCTAAAGCACAGGCCCATTGTCCCCGAGGAGGACCGCAGGTTCATGGTGGAGGCCCTCAAGCCGGTGGATATGGCAGTACTGGGACACGAAGACGACATGTACCGCATCGTTGTTGAGCTTCGCCCGGATATCATCGTCCTGGGCTACGACCAGAAGTTCAGCGAGGAGGAGATTGAGGAGGAGTGCAGGAAAAGGGGCGTTGAGGTCAAGGTAGTGAGATTGCCGAGGTTTGGCGACGGGGACATACACGGTACTCGGAAGATTATTGGCAGGATAGTTGAGAGAAAGGGGGATCTCTATGCGAAGGATAGGGATCGTTGATACCACATTCGCTCGGGTGGACATGGGCTCATTCGCCGAGGACGAGCTCAGGAGGATGGGCACGGGATTCAAAATCATAAGGCGCACTGTGCCCGGGGTGAAGGATCTACCGGTGGCTGCGAAGAAGCTCATAGAGGAAGAGGGATGCGATATAGTAATTGCCCTTGGTATGCCGGGGCCTAAGCCCATAGACAAGCAGTGCGCTCATGAGGCATCCCTCGGACTGATTCAGGCGCAGTTGATGACGAACACCCATATAATCGAAGTCTTCGTGCACGAGGACGAGGCAAAGGATGAAAAGGAGCTAGCATGGCTCGCGGAACGTCGCGCAAGGGAGCATGCGCAGAACGCGTACTGGCTTCTCTTCAAGCCAGAAAAATTGAGGAAGATGGCAGGCACGGGGCAGAGACAGGGATTCGAGGACGTCGGCCCCGTGAACGCCGGAGGATACAGGCATTAGGAGGTGGAAAAATGGAAAAGGTAAGATTGGGATTTGTGGTGAGCGAGTACAACTACGACATAACCATGATGATGCTGGAGAGAGCGAAGGAGCATGCGGAGTTCCTCGGTGCGGAGGTTAAGTACGTTACCAAGGCGCCCGGCACCTTCGATATTCCCCTGCTCGTGAGAAAACTGCTCGATAAAGATGACGTTGATGCCGTTGTAACCCTTGGTGCTGTGATTGAGGGGGAGACTGAGCATGATGAGATTGTGATGCAGAACGCCGCCAGGAAGATAGAGGATTTGAGCGTGGAGTTCGGTAAGCCAGTCACCCTGGGGATATCCGG
>WAOY01000216.1 GCA_015520985.1 DHVE2 group archaeon | reverse complement strand
TTACATATTCGGCACCGCCTTTGAAAGGTTCGAGGATTCCGCCAGGGACATCAAGGGCGCTTTGAACTACTTAGAATCCCTGGGGTACACGCGTTTCCACCTCGTGGGGCACAGCACCGGATGCCAGAAAATTCTCTACTATGCGTGGAAGCGCAGGGATCCAAGGGTGAGGAGCCTCATATTCCTCTCCCCTTCCGAGGATTACCCCATATGGGCGAATTACCTCGGAGAGGACATGGAGAAGGCGATAGAGATCGCAAGGAACATGGTTGATCGTGGCCATGGAGACGATCTTCACTATTTCCTCTACCGCAGAACGGGAGAGATATGGAGCGCTTCCCGCTTTCTGAGCTTCGCGGACCGGGACCACGTTGAAGCGATGCTCTTCAACTACGAATCGGACCTGCCCGTGCTTTCCCGCATAAGGATTCCGGTGCTCTTCTTCTTCGGCTCCTCCGACGACACGCTCTTCCACGATATCGACTACTACGAGGAGAAGGTGAAAAAGGCGTACAGGGGAGAGAAAATCGAGGTGGTCCGCGTTCCTAGGGGAGACCACAGCTTCCACGGGAAGGAGGAAGAGGTATTCTCCAGGATGGCTGAGTTCATCGCCGGGCTGGATTGAGCCGGTAATGACCGGAAATTTGCTTTTATATTTTTACAAAACACACCATACGTTTTTGGGCGAAAAGATGGGGAGATGGGATCACTCGAGTTTTCCCTTCTCTATGTGGAAGTCGGTGAAGTCGCAGTGGTTCACTATCACCGCCTCGGGGGTCCTCTTTATGAAGTCCCCCTCCTTGGAGTGCGCCGCTATTATGTGCGCTATCTCCCACGGCAAATCGAACTTCTCCGCGAGCATAGCGCCGCTCACCGGATGCCGTATTCTCTTTCCGTACTCGCTCTTCACTACCTTTCCGTCCTTGACTGTGAATTCCAGGAGCTTGCCCACGTCATGCAGGATGGCGCCGGCGATGAGGTAGTCCATGTTCACGTTCCCGCGCTCTTTCCCCACGGCGATGGCCATCCTCGTGACCATGCGGGTGTGCGTTATCAGGTCGCGCTCCGTGGGTATGAGAAGGGTGAAGGGAATCTTATTCAGGGGGTAATCCTTCCACCCGCCCTTCTCTATCGCATACTCCCAGACCTTTTTTACCTTCTCCCTCAGCTCCTCGTCGCGGATTTCGTTTATCTCGGGTATGAGTTCCTCGATCATAGGGGATTATCCCCGTGAAAGATATATATTTTTCACTTCCCAGCTGATAGTCTCACTTGTTTATTCTTAAGCATGCTATGCAAAGAATTATTTCAACGGAAAAGATCCCGGCTGTAATTGCGAGCTTTGTTTTTAAAAAGGAGCCGTCCAAGATTGGAGAAATGTTGAAAATAATAATCTTCGGCTCGTGACCAGTCCAGCCAACAACATACAGATAATCTCCGTTTACAGCTGCCTGATTCTTCACAAATGGGCCTGAGAGTATTTCAAAATCATTGGGAGTGTAAAAACTCTGAAACTCGACTCCGTTCTCCGAAAAGACCAGCTTTTCAGATTTTTCCTTGATTTCCCTCGCCACAAAGATGTGTCTGGTTTTATCGTAGGCTATCGGATCTATGCTGGCATCTTCGAAATTCGTCTTCAGGACATCCGATGCAGGTGAATCGCGACTGAAAACCTGTAACTGGCTCCGTTTGAAATGTGAGGAGTTAAATACGTTGAGGTACAGGTATATCTTATCCCGTACAGCAGTGGCGTAGGTTAAGTCTATGCTGCTAACCCCCTCAGCGGTGGAATACTCCCCGCTGCTTATCTCGCGGATTTTTGAAATCGTTGAAGTTTTCGCGTCAATCCGTATCACGGATATCTTCTGCCCCTCCGATTCTGGATAACACAGGGCGAAATACACATTTCCATCTTCACCTTTGAACGAGTAGCTGTTCAGGACATGGGTGAATGGCCGAGGGATTGGTATTTCATATATTGGCCTGAAGCTTACCATGTCCTTAGTTTCGAATATGTACGTTCCATTGGACGAAACGGCCAGAAAGTATCCGATTCCTTGCCCAATTGTTATGAAGTCATCAACGGCCAGACCCCTCAACCAGAAAACATCATTCAGTATTAAATCCGAATCCATATCGCCTCCCTTTAATTCCATCACCACGCTGGTGTTGTTCAGCAGGGAAACACAGATGTATAAACTATCTTCTGAATTGCTGATGGTCATATACCTCGCTGTGCCATTTAGAGACACCATGGGCTTTTTTCCTCGTATATCAACTTTCTCTCCTTTTGCTATGGGAATTATATAAACCTCTGTGTTATTCCCATTGGTTCCTGCCGTGATGAAATACGGATTCCCTTTAAACTTGTAAATTTTTGTCGCGAGAGAAGGCAGAGATGAATAATTTTCAGGGGCCTTAACGTCTAGAACTTCCGGATTAACTTCGAACTCATAGTTGACTATAATCAGTACAATCAGAGAATCAACGAGCAGGACGGCCGCGATGATGGCAGCTATTTTCATATTCTTATTCATCGGTTTTCCTCCTGTTCGCGGTTCTCTTCATTTTTCGCTCTCTATGCTCCTATCCATCATCCAACCTATTCCAGTTCCTACGGGAATAATTGTATGCACAGTTCATTTCGACCGGGTAACATTTTTATGTATCACCCCCATCCTTCTTTTATTCTTTCTTTTCCATAGCCATGTGGTGGCGATCAACATTGCACAACAAATCCCTACAATGATGGAAATAACCCACAAATCCAAGAGCGGATGTTTTTTGTCCTCATTTACATTTCCTATTGCATAGAGATAGAAATTACCATGTGTTTGTGCAACTATATATATGGTTCCATCGGGCCCTATGGCAGGCGATGACACACCCTCCCCTATTTTTATTTTCCATTTTATCGTTCCATTTGGCCATAAGGCATAGAAATAGGGGTAGTGCCAAGAACCGAAGTAGATGGTACCATCCGCTCCTATGGCCGGAGATTCATACTGGTTCACATACACATCCTTTAATTTCCATTTCAAATTACCATCAGAAGTTATCGCATAGAATGTCAGATTCCCATTTCTAGAACCCTGAATTCCAGATACATATATAGTTCCATCTTTTCCTATCACAGGAGGAGTTAAGAGGTAGAGTTCGGAAATATTGTAGTGCCATCTTAAAGAACCGTTTGGATTTATGGCGTTGAGGCCATCATAAGACGTAGAGAAATATATTACTCCCCGTTTATCAATGGCTGCAGTATATGGTATATCCTCACGAGTGTGATAATGCCATTTAATTTGACCCGTACTTACATTCAACGCATATACTCCGGAATATGGTATGTAGAGCGTATTTCTCGCTTCATCCAATGAAGGGGAAGGAATTAAGTTTCTTCCTATGTATGTCTTCCACTTCAATGTGCCGTTGGGATATAGGGCATAGAGATATCCATCCGTAGATGTAAAATAAATTACGCCACCCTTATCAATTATTGGTGATGAATATATAACCCCCTCCGTTTTATATGACCATTTGATCGTTCCATTCCGGGAGAAAGCGTAGAGATTTCCATTGCTAAAGCCAGCATATATTGTTCCATTTATGTCAATCGCAGGGGTGGAACCTCGAGATCCTATTGACACATTCCATTTCACCGTTCCATTGGGATATATTGCGTAGAAGTTTTCATTGCCGCTTACATAAATCGTCCCATCAACATCCACAACGGGAGATGAGGAGAATGTCCCTTTCATCTTCCACTTTATCTTTCCCGTATTATTGCTTGTGTCATACATACTCTGGCCCGTTCTTCTTTCATCTCCCTTGTAGCAGGGCCAGGAGGAATCGGCCAAGCTTCTACTTTTCTGAAGATATGGAATTTGATTGGCTATAGTGGCAGAACTCAAAAGCGTAGTTATTGTGAAGATTATAATTATCATTTTTAGTATCCCCCTCATCTACTATCATCCTCCCACATAATGTGCGAACGGTAGTAAATCTAACGTAATATCCCTTATTTTATCCTTATTTCATAAGCTCACCTATCCGCACCCCCGCTTACTCGAGCAACCGACGACAAAACGGAACACCTGGTCATACTTAATCCTATTTCCTCTTTTCACAATTTTATATGTACGAAGTTCGCATATTTGTATTTTTCTTTTAGAAGGCAACACGATGATGAAAATATAAGCAAAATGTGCGGAAACCATTTTTAATGTTTATGCATTCCTCCCCTATGGCTTCCGCGATTGACTGGGCCATCGCCCTGGCGGTGGTTCTCGCCTGGATAACAGGGGTTTACGTCCTTTACCGAAAGGGGAAGATAAGGAAGGAGGGCGCTGTGTCCCTTTTCGGCCCCGCCGTGATGCTCAAGACCACCAGGGGCAAGAGGTGGATAGAGAGTGTGGGGAGAAACAGGGTCTGGGAGGCCTACGGCTACCTGGCGGTGCTCCTCTCGTTCATCATAATGGTCCTCGTTTTCTCCCTCATGGTGTGGCAGGCCTACGTGGTCACAACAATCCCCGCGAGCAAAGCACCTTCGCCCGTGGAGGCACTGGGCATTCCTGGAATAAATCCCGTGATACCCATATGGTACGGAATCCTCGGGCTCGTAGTCGCCATCGTGTTCCACGAGCTTTCCCACGGACTTCTCGTGGCGTACCACCGCATGAAGATCCTGTCCCTCGGCGTTCTGCTCTTCGTGTTCCCCATCGGCGCCTTCGTTGAGCCCGACGAGGACGAGCTTGCGAAGGCGGAGAGGATAAAGAGGATGCACGTCTTCGCCGCTGGCCCCACAACGAATATTATCCTGGCGCTCGTTTTCATCATTCTCTTCTCCGCTTCCCTCTCGGCGGTGCACCCCAATGCTCCTGGATTGTATGTAGCCTCGGTGGGCGGCGTGAACTCAGGTGTTTTCCAGATAGGAGATATAATCGAGGAGATAAACGGAACGCCCGTGCGAAGCGTTGATGATTTTCTCTCCGTGAACGCTCCCATGCCCGGCGAGAGCGTGGACGTCAAGATATATCGCAATGGAGATGCGGAGATTCAGGCGGTGAGCGGCGTGGTGGTTATGTCCGTCATAAAGGGATACCCCGCCGAGAAAGCAGGGATAAAACCGGGGTGGATAATATACAGCATAAACAACACCGTCGTGAGGAACATGGGCGATTTCTACGAATCCCTGAACCGCACCCGCGCCGGCGAGGCGGTGAGCGTGGTGATGCTGGACGAAAACCACACGTTTAGGAATATCACCGTTGTTCTCGGAGATAAATACGATTACTACGAGAAGTACGCCCCAGAGTTGCTCAAAGAGGAATTTAAGGGCAAGGGGTTCCTCGGGGTTGGAGCGGCGTACATGGGCATATCGGTTGGGGATCCGGAAAATCTCAAGGTGATGCTCGCCAACCCGTACCATGGCATGCGGGGCATGGGTGAGTTTTTCCAGAGGAGCATGTACCTGATCGCCCTGCCTTTCATGGGCCTCATGCCTTTCCCTGCGGAGTACGAGAACATATTCGCGGCACCATTTCCCGGCTTCTGGATAATGGTGAATTCCTTCTACTGGATCTTCTGGCTCAACCTAATGCTCGGCCTCACGAACCTTCTTCCGGCGGTGCCCCTGGACGGGGGCTATCTCTTCAGGGATGCCGTGGACTACCTCGCAAGGAAATTGAAGGTGAAAAACCCGGAGAGGGTCGTCGGAGAGACCTCGACTTTCGTGAGCCTCTTAATCCTGGTTCTCATCCTCTGGCAGTTCATAGGTCCCCGCATTTAGGCTGAGCTGTATCTCGGTACCTCTGCGGGGAAACATGGCGCGGTACCTCGGGTCGTTCATAGCAAGTTCGTAGAAGGTCACTATCGGCCTCTTGCTCTTCACCTCTCTGAGAAGCGAGGGATCCGCGGATACGAAGTTAACGCAGAGGCTGCAGGGCTGAGGATCCGACACGAGGAAATAGCATATGCCCCCGCGGTTGTAGATGCACTTTGAGGCCATGGAGTGATTCATGGTGAGGGTATGGGTGCAAACTAATTTACCTTTTTCCCATCCACGTAACCGCGGTCGTTCTTGACGAAGGCAAGGATTGCCATGCTCACAACCACCGGGATTGTTGAGAGGAGCATTAGCCCCTCCAGGCCCGCGCGTGAGACTATGAACGCGCCAATGAGGGGGCCGACAACCCAGCCCATGGCGATCCCGCTGTTCATGAACCCAAGGGCGGTCGCTCTCTCCTCCCTGGTGCTCATCCTCGCTACGTACGTGTTTATGGAGTTGAAGTAGGAGGCCCACTTGGTCCCGGATATCATGGCTGTCACGACGATCGCGGGGACGGTGGATGCGATGGAGTAGAGGTAGAAGGTGAGAACATACAGCAGGGAGCCGAAGAGTATCACGATTTTGCTCCCGAACCTGTCAGCGAGGTACCCGAAGGGGTATATGAGGAAAGACGCAGCGAGACCGTCCAGACCGTAGTAGTACCCTACGAAGTCCTCCCCGAAGCGCCTCTCCAGAAGCAGGGAGAGGTAGGAGTACACCATGCCCGACGAGAGCATGAGTATGAAGGTGGAAACCGTGAAGATAACGATGTTCCTGTTCCTGTGGAAGAATTCCGTGGCCCTTCTCCACGAAAAAACAGTTCTCCCCGGGCGATCGTAGCGGAACAAGGGCCGAAAATCTTTGGCCTTCTTCACCTCCTCGCGGAAGAGGGAGATCATCACGAAGGAAATCAGGACGGGGATTGTGGAGAAGAAGAACACGTAGTTAACAGGGAACACCGAAACAATGATTCCCCCGGCGAAGTTTCCTAGCATGAAGCCAATGTTTGAGAAGAGGTTGAACACACCGAACCCACGGCCCACATTCTCGGACAATTCGGAAACGAGTGCGCTCACCGCCGGGGTCTGCGAGGAAACGAAGAATCCCTGGAACGCGCGCAGGAGGAGAACTACGGTTGCGCTTCCCGCCATTCCGATCAGGAGGAAAAATACCGCGGATGAACAGAGTCCGAGGAGGACGAAGGGCTTTCTCCTCCCTGAGGAATCCGAAAATCTCCCCCAGAGGTACTGCCCCAGGGACGATGTGAGATTGAATAGCACTGAAAGCATAGCCACAAAGAGCATGGTGCCCCCGAGTAGCCTGATGTAGTTTGGAAGATACGGCCAGGCCATACCCCAGCTCATGTTTGCGAATAGAAACGCGGATGAAAGGTAGATCAGCCGTCGGTTCACGGGAGGGGATGGGAAAGGGGTATTAAAGGTTTGCAAATACGAAAAACATAAATCCCCCCAGCAGCATACCCCGGTATGGCACGTATGCTCCACATGCTGAAGGAGATCACCTCCTTCATAACGGTCTTCATAATCCTGATCCTTCTGCTCACCAGCGAGGCTGTGGCCCTTTACAGCCTGGTTTACCTGCCGCCCTATATGGGAAAGGATAACTTCGCAATCCCCTTTTACGTCGTTATGCCCTATCCGGTGCTTATTGCCTTCGCAACTGGAATTTATGCCTACATCTGGTACATCTTCCTCGTTGCTGTGGTTTCCGCGTCCCTGGCGCTGTTCCTTTACGCGGGGGTCCCTGAGTACATAAGAAAACTCACCGAAAAGCCCCTGTCATACGAGAACACCCGCCTGCAGGAATTTTCCGAGCTTTACGCGGCGGTGCTATTCGTGGTTGTCGCCATAACCATCCTGATGGAACACCTCGGCGCCGGGGTTCACGGCATAGGGCTGGAGAAGCAGCCCACGTATGTCCTCATGCTGAACCTTCTACACGCATCCTTCTACGAGGAACTTATGGTCCGCTTTCTTTTCCTTGGAATACCTGCGTACCTCTACTCTCTCGCCAGATCCAGAAATATTCCATGGTACAGGGTATTCGGTGGCAACTACGAAATCGGGCTCGTGGAGATCATACTCATCCTCTTCTCCGCCGCCGTCTTCGGGCTTGCGCACACCCCTGCCTGGGGCTGGTGGAAGTTCGTGCCTACATTCATCGCGGGAATAGTTATGGGCTACCTCTATCTCCGTTACGGGATGCACTACTCCATAATGTTCCACTTTCTCACGGACTACTGGAGCATAGCGGGGGAGCTGAACCCGGAGGTGGGAACGGTCACCGGGATCCTGACCCTGGTGGTCCTCATAGGGGGAATCGTATTTACCGTATCGTACACCATCAGGCTCATCAGGCATTTCGGACTGATCGGTCCTGGCACCGGGAGAGAAAAGCCCAGGGTGCGGGAAACCCCCGCCTCATGGATTGACGTGCGCTGTCCCAGCTGCGGTGGCCAGGTCTTCGTGTACCTCGATGACGGAAAACTGAAGTGCGCTAACTGCGGGGCTGTTTTTGAACCCTCGTATCTGGGGCAATCTCCTCAATCAGATCGCGGAGATTCTCTCCCTCCACCACCACCGTGATATCGCCCAGGGGCACATCGCCCACGGAGAAGCTTATACGGCCCTTCGTGGCCACCTGCTTGTTTATGCGGAACTCGAGAAGGTCATCGCGGAGATTTGCGAGGAACACACCGCGAGCGGCGTCCCTTATCCTCTGCTCCCTGAGCAGCCTGGCGAAGTTGTCTATGCTCTTTGCCTCTGCGACGATGTAATCTCCCTCCCTGCGGATTCGAGCATCGGGGAAGAGGGATAAAATGGCGGACCTGATTTTTTCCTCGCTCTCCGTTGGATAAATCCTAGTCCTTACAGTGATCCTCAGACCCATATGGCGTGCCTCCTCCGCAGGTCATCCTCGGTCTGCCCGGTCCTGAACATGAGCTCGGAGATCAGGGAATCCAGGAAGATGACGGTTGATATCTCGAAGAGGGTGCCCAAGGGTGCCAGTTCACCGCGACCATTCCTCGGTGAAATGGGAATCACCAGGTCCGCGTACTTCGCGAGGGGGGAATCGGCGTTGGATGTGAGCGCTATTATCTTCGCCCCTATTCTCTTCACCACACTCGCCACCAGGAGCGTTGATTTCGTCTTCCCCGTGTTGGATATCAGGACAACGCAGTCCTCGTCGGTCACCACTGGGGTGATGGTCTCCCCTATGAAGTACGAGGTCATCCCGAGCTGTACCAGGCGCATGGCGAAGAACTTGCCCACGAGCCCGGAGCGCCCTGAGCCGTAGACGAAAACCTGCTTGGAGTTCAGTATGAACTCGGAGGCCTTATCAACAACTTCCCCGGAGACACTGTCCAGTGCGTGCTCCGCAGACGAGATAATGTGCGCGTAGGACTCGCGGAACATCAGGATCCCTTCTTGCCCATCTTCCTCTGTATCACCCTCTCCAGGATCGCTCGCATATAAGCGGCGTCGTGCTCCAGAAGGGGCGATGAGGATATCACAGTGATGTTGTAATCGTGCTCGTATATCGCGTTGGCGAAGGTCTCAAATTTCAGATCTCCCTTCTTTATGGGCGTGAGCCTCAACTCGTTTCCGTTCTCGTACTCAACGCCGGAGAACTCCACGTAATGATCGCCCTTCATGTAAGGCTCCACCATGTCCAGTACCTCGGCGAAGTCCTTGGGCTCTTTGAACCTGCCGTTTTCACGCGCGTGCAGGTGCGCGAAGTTCACGATGGGAAGTATACCGCGCACCTTCTTTACCAGCGTTATAATTTCATCTAGATCCCCGAAGAGGGCCTGCTTGCCCGATACCTCAAATCCAAGTTTGGGCTTTAGCTTCAGCTCCTTATACCTCTTCTTGAGGTACCTGACGTTGCTAGCCACGTTCTTCATGGCCTGCTCTTTGCTCAGGCCACCGTAGAGGCCTATATGGTTAACCACTATGTCCGCCCCCACCTCGTTGGCCAGGAGGCCACCCCACACTATGTAGTCCAGGGAGGTCTCCGTGAGGTTTCCGTTGCTGACCAGGTCCATGTAGTAGGGGGTGTGGAGTGTCAGGCGGATATCCAGCTCCTTCGCCAGTTCTCCGAGGATTTTAAGCTCCCTGTAGCTGCGGGCCATACTCCAGAATAGTTCCAGGACGATGTCGTCCTCTTCCAGTTTCGTGTTTATGCCCACGGGCGTGTAATTCCCCTCCTCGTCGGGCCTGAGAACTTCAACAATTATGGCGTCCTCGAGCTCACGGGGCTCCAGCCCCACCTCATCTATCACGGTGCGCTCCTGCACGTTGGCGCGGAGGAATTGAATCTCAATAGCGTGCAGTCCCATCCTGTGGGTGTCCTCTATCGCGTCCTTGAGGGTCCTTCCCTTGCAGGAGAGAGGTATCCCCGCCAGTCCGAAGCGAAACATCCCTTGATGTTATGCGTTCTCATCTAATAATCTTTTCGGGGAACGGGGAAAAGGGTAATATGCCCCGACGGGATACATGGCCGATGCTTCCGTACAGGATAGATTACGACGGAATCGTGGAGGAGGTCAGGAAGAGGGGATACAGCAGGATCCTTCTCCAGCTTCCCGAGGGGCTGAAGAGCTACGCCACAGAGATTGCAGATGAATTCAGCGGGGTGGAGGTTTTCATCTCCGCGAACCCGTGCTACGGGGCCTGCGACGTCGAAATTCACGGGGATAAGATGACGGTGCAGTTCGGGCATTCAGAGATCCCCAACATAGACTATCCTCCAAACGTAATGTTTGTGGAGCTCTTCAGCGACGCAGCCTTCGACGCTGTCCTCGGGGAGTTCTCCACCATGGTGCAGTGCAGACGCGTCGGCCTTGTGGCCTCGGTGCAGCACGTCAAGAAGCTGGATGAGGCGAAGAAATTCCTCATGGAGAGGGGCTTTGAGGTCCTCGTGGGGAAGGGGGACGGGAGGGTCAAATATCCTGGCCAGGTGCTCGGGTGCAACTTTTCCGCGGCGAGGAGCATTGCGGATGAGGTGGACTGCTTCGCCTTCCTGGGCACCGGCGTGTTCCACGCTGTGGGCGTGAGAATTGCTACGGGAAAGAGAACCTACGTCTTAGACCCATATACACAGAGGGTGGAAGACATCGAGATGCACGCGGATCGCATAATGAGGCAGAGGTTCGGGGCAATAGCCCTCGCGGAGAGGGCGGAGAGGTTCGGGATCATAGTGAGCACAAAGATCGGCCAGAGGCGCGAAAGGCTGGCCCTTGCCCTAAAGGATATGATTGTAGGTGCGGGGCTGAAGGCGTACCTGATTTACGTGGACGACGTGCGCCCCGAGGATCTTTATTACGACGTGGATGTATACGTGAACACATCATGCCCCCGGGTCACCTACGACGACTACCTGCGTTTCAGGGTCCCGGTGATATCACCGGTGGAACTGCAGATAGCGCTGAAATACAAGCTCTGGGAGCAGTACTCCTTCGACGAAATAGTTGGCGTGGATTGAGGAAAACTTAAAATAAGGCGTGCCCTAATACTGTGCCATGCACCCGCGCCCGCCAGTGGCACTGATAATCGTAATGCTACTTGCATCAATTTCATCCGCCTCCGTTGCATATCAAGAAGTTGAAACGGATATGCTCTTCTTGGAGGTAAGCACGGACGGCTCCGCATATCTCCCAGACGGAATCGTTCACGTGACCTACTACGTTTACCTTCCAAACGGGCGCGTGGTTGGCTACGGCGAAGGTGCCTGGTTCCTGAACGACACGGAGACCGGTGCAAACATCGTGAACGGGACCCTGGTCAGCTCCCACGGGACATTCGCGATAGACCTCGGGGATTACAACATGACCCCGGCGGGCTCAAAGGCAAGGTATGTTCTCACCATCGTATACCGCGCTGGAAATGCCACGGTGGAGGATTCCACGGGCATCATCGTGATAAATCCGGAGTTCTTCAGCTACGACTTCTTCACCGCCCCCCTGTCCGGGGGATACTACCCCGGTTACTATTTCCAGATCATAATACGCTCACCGGTGGGCAACATAGACGTGGACTACGTGAACATTCGCCACGGTAACACCACTATTGAGAATCTGACCGGGCTGAAAGTTGACGGGCACGGGATCCTGAAGAGGAACGTCCTCATACCCACCGATATTCCTCCGGGGAGCGTTGTGAACCTCACCGCCAGCATCCTCGGCGTCGTGAGGGATTTCTACTTCACCGTGCAGAAGGATTACGGGCTAAACCTTATGCTGGACGATCATGGGGGGGTTCTTTCGGGGGACACGGTGACCATGGCAGTTACCAATACCTCTGGAATAGACGATCCATACTACCACTTCTACGTCACTGACCAGTATGGGAGGGTCCTCTACAGGTACTACACGACCCAGAACCTCACCACCTTCAGGGTACCGGACAATTACACCGGGTACCTGATGTTCCGGGTGGAGGTCTTCAACGGCACGGGGAAGGTGGGCGAACTGAACAAGTACCGGGAGGTCAAGGCCGCCAGCCTGGAAGTGTACTTCGACAGGATGAATTACAATCCTGGGGATGAGTTCCACGCCTTCCTTGATTTCAGGAGCAACGTGATGAAGAACCCGTCCTTCATCTACGAGGTGTACGCAAGCTACGACGGCATGTTTTACGATCTCCAAGAGAGGGTGAAGACCGCTGGAAGGGTTCTCAACATAACCGTGCCGGAGAACCCGCCCCTCTCCTACCGTGTCACGGTCACAGCGGTTGACGGTAGCAACGCGGTTAAGGCCCAGGCATTCATATACCTCTCCACCCCTGCCTTCGTGGAGGCACGGGTGATCACCAGGTCACCCTATGCCACGGGGGTCTTCACTCCAGGTGAAACTGTGGAGATAGAGTACAACGTAAGCGGAGATTTCAGGAACGGCGTGCTCTACTACGGTTTTGAAAACCAGTTCTACCGTGACCCGAAGGCCCTCAGGGTTGAGCCGGGTAGCAGCGGGCACATCGCGGTGAGCATACCCGAAGGGCTTGGAAAGGGAACCTACGTGTTCCACCTCAAACTTGTTTACGAAGGGGGAGAGGTGGAGAAGGATGTCCTCATAGATGTGGACGATAACCCCCCGTGGAGCCAGTACCTCATACTCACAATCCCCGCCGGCGACTTCTTCGCGATACTTGTGATCGTAGCAATCGTTGTGTTTGGTGCATTGATGATCAAGTACCCGCCCAGGGGAAAAAGGGGAGCGAATGGACAGGGCGGCGAGGCCCCGAGGATAAAGGAGGAGATCCTGGAGGAAGAGTCAGAGTGATTCCAGGTACCTCTCCAGTTTGTCCAGGCCCTCCTTCAAATTCTCCATTGAGGTGGCGAAGGATATCCTGAGGTGCCCCTCGCCGTAGTTTCCAAAGGCGAATCCCGGGGTTACGGCGACCTTCTCCTTTATCATCAGGTCCTCCGCCAGGTTCTTGGAGGGTATGTCAAATTCGTAGCGGGGGAATATGTAGAACGTCGCCTTAGGCTTTTTGACCTTTATCCCAGGCATTTTTGAGAGGCGCTCGTACACGTAGTCCCTGCGCCTCCTGAACTCCTTGACCATCTCGTCCACGTAGCTCCTGGTCTTCAGGGCCTCCAGGGCTGCGTACTGCGCCATGCTCGGAGCACACGATATGGTGTGCTGCTGGACCTTCTCAAGCTCTGGGATGTATCGGTTAGGGGCTATTAGGTATCCTATCCTCCATCCTGTCATGGCCCAGCCCTTTGAGAATCCGTTCACTATGATGGTGTTCATCAGGAGATCCTCGAATATTCCAGGGGATATGTGCTCCCCCTCGAACACGATTTTCTCGTATATCTCGTCGCTTATCAGTATGAGGTCGAAGTCAAGAACGATGTCGCGTATCGCCTTAAGATCCTCCCGGGTCAGCACGGCACCCGTGGGATTGGAGGGCGAATTGATTATCAGGACCTTGGTCTTGTAATCCACCTTGCTGACGAGGTCGTTTATATCCAGACGCCAGTCCTTCTCCTCATCGAGTCTCACGCTCACCGGTTTGCCCCTTGCGAAGCGGACCATCTCCCTGTATGATACCCAGCCGGGGTCAGGGATGAGTACCTCATCGCCGGGATCGACGAATGCGGACAGCGTGTTGAAAATGGCCAGCTTTGCAGGAGTGACGATCACGTTGTTCGCCTCAACGTTCACCCCGTTCTCGTTGCGGTACTTCTCCGCTATTGCCTCACGGAGTTCCTTTATCCCGGAGGGCGGAGTGTAATGCGTTTTTCCCTCCTTCATGGCCCTGCAGGCCGCCTCTATTATGTTCGGAGGCGTGGTAAAATCCGGCTCGCCGACTGCGAGGGAAATGATGTTGTACCCCTTCTCCTTGAATTTGGCTGCCAGTTCAACCAGGGAAAGGGTCTGCGAGGGGTACATCCCCTGGACGCGCTTTGAAATTAGCATAGTGCGTCGTTATAAAAATCACATATATTAGGTTTTTCACGTTTTTTGCGAATTTTGCAGTAGAAACAATGGTTCTCCGGCGGCCCGGGTAAAAAGATAAGCCCACTAGAATAGGGGTAAGAAGCATAAATGGGCGAAAAATATAAATACGACTTTTTTATTAAGTATTCCTGGGTGTTTGAAATGGTTGGCATAACTGAGCTTGCAAAACCCGTGGCCAAGAAAACAGGGCTTTCCCAGAAGAAGACCAGGGAAGTGATAAACGCCTTTTTGGAGGAGATCATCGCGCAGGTGGACAAGGGCGAGAGGGTGCGCATCGCAGGTCTCGGAATATTCGAGAGGAGGGTCCAGAAGGCAAGGAAGGTAAGGAACCCCAGGACGGGCAAGATGATGACAGTCAAGTCAAAGAAGAAGTTCACCTTCAAGCCGAGCGCAAAGATAAAGTACCTCTAAATTCTCTATTTTTTATCTCATCACGCCCAGCTCCGTGAGTTTCTCTGGAAGGTAAGTGTCGGTTACGTAGTCTAGCCCGTACTTCGCCAGGGCCTGCTGCTCCGCCTTCTTCTTTATGTCCAGCATCAGACGGATCTCCTCATGCCAGAAGGGCGTGTTGAACCTCGGATCCTTAAGTTCGGCCTGCAGCGCCGCAATGTCACGATCGTTCAACTTGTCCGTGGGCAGATCGTAGTTGAGTATGTCGCTGGTGGTGATCCCAACGAACTCCGCCGTTGGAGTTGCAAGGTATTCGCTTATGTGCGCAGTCTTTATCGCTCCGTAGGCTATGGACGCGAAGATTCTGAAGGACCAGGGATCCCCGTCGGTGAATATGACCACGGGCAATCCGAGCTCTTCATTCATCCTCTTTAACAACCTCCTCGTGCTGCGCGCGGGCTGTCCCTTTATGTGCACCAGGATCGCGCGGGCTTTCTCGTCGAAACCGTTCTCCACCAGGCGATCGAACATACCTCCGGTTTCGATTCCTATCACGAAGTCCGCGTCCACGTCTACGAATCTCAACTTCTCCTTCTCAACGTTGTAGGGAATTAGATATCCGCTATCTCCCACATCGTCCCGGCAGTTTATGCGCATCGGCTTGCCCTTTCGGTTTATCTCCTCTATGGTTATGTTCCCTATTATGCTTGCGCCGTCCTCCTCCGGCCTGAGCTTGAAGTCCTCCCTGAGGAAGCCCGTTATGACCTCCAGGTCCTCCGCGAGTTTGTTGCTCTCGTCCTGGGAGTGGAACTTGGCGAGGCCCCATCCCTCGGAGATGTAGTACATCTCCCTGAGCGTTGAGGATTTCTTGTTGCGGATCATCTCCTTTATGAACTCCATTATGTAGAGGGTTCTCAGGATCATGTATCCCCCGTCCAGTTTCTTGGCGGAGCGCGTGATCTTCGAATCTCCGTACTTCCAGACGCCAAGCTGATTATCGAACACTATGTTTCCCTTGTGCCTCGCGGCTAGCTGCATCCTCGGGATCTCCCCGCGGTTTATCTGCTCGTATATCTCCTCGGCGATCTCGTATAGTTTTTTCAGGGCCTCTTCACTGCTCATCTTCGCCCACCTCCTCTACGGGCTCTATCTCCTCCTCCTCAATTTCTTCCATTTCCTCCTCGCTCTCCTCCTCCACCTCTTCAACGAAATCCAGCTTTATTCTCCAGTCTCCAGGCAACGGCTCCGCGCCTATGACCTTATTCGGGTTGATACCGTCAACGTAGTAATTCGTCTCCGAGTACCCCTTCGCGTTCCTCAGGGTGAAATGGTGGTACTGGTAGCTAACGGGCTCGATCTCCACTTCCCACTTGATGTAATCCTCTTCTATCTGCCCATCCCCGTCCACAAGTTTCCCCAGCGGGTAATCCCCGTAGAGTGTGAACTTCTGCGGCTTCTCGGTGAAGTTGGCTATGCGCACCTTCACCTCCACAACGTCGCCCTTGCTCTCCACCTCCTCGTCTATCCATATGACGTTCATTATCTTGGATATCACGGGCTCGAGCCTTGGCACGGGCTTCTCCACGATTTCCGCGCTCTTCCTCGCTATTTCGGGAAGAATTTTGCTCACAATGAAAAACTTCTCGCTGAGTTTCTTCTTTCTCTCCTTCTTGACCCGGTACATCTTCAGCTGCCTTCCCAGAGCCTTGAGGGCGAGTTCGATCTCCTCCCTTATCTCCGGAACATCCGCTATAGCCTCCTTCGCCTCAGAGGTGAAAGGAACTCGCGTGGAGGCGACGTGCACGAGGATTATCGCCGGGCCAATGGGTATGCCTTCGCCTCCCC
>WAOY01000215.1 GCA_015520985.1 DHVE2 group archaeon | reverse complement strand
GTTTCAAAGCCTTCATCTCTAGCTGCCCTGAGAAGTTCCTTGTCTGAAGATATCAACACTATCTTTTCGCTCATATAAGCAGAGATATGAAGCAGCGTTGCCAGATGTATTCCATCCAGAGACCTTAGACCATGTTTTAAGATAACCCTCATTGACAGGGCAACTATATCGGTGTCTATTGGAACTATGGTTAGATTGTCCACATAGTCTAAAAGCATCTTTTTTATAACTTTTCTGTAATCGCCTCTTATTTCACTTTTTCTTCTAACAATCGCGGATAGGGATTCAAGAACACAGAGATGTGAGATTACACCTTTACTTTCTCCCCCTTCTATCTCTTTAAATAACGTGTCCACCATCTCGCTTCCTCTCTCTCGGTGGTATCTTTTTATAAGTGCTGATGTGTCCCAATAGTATATCTTCATATCCTTTCCCGCTCCTCTATGATGTCCTCACTCAAACTTCCATCTATTCCCTCTGTCATTTTCTTTATATCTTCTAAACTTATCTCTTCTTCCTCGAACTCATCCAGAAATTCCCGAATCTTCTCTCTAATCTCGTCTTCCTTTGCTTTGAAAATACTCGCCCCTATTATTATCTCAATCTCATTCATCTCTTTCTCCCTCTTCACACTCTCAACTTCCATACTTATACATCACCTCCTTCTATTTTAAGGTTTTCGCATTCACCATCTGGCCGCCATACCATCAAGCGCCCCTGAAACTCCATATATAACCATTACCGCAATTCGACGGAGTATTCAAATACCCTTTAGAAATTTTAAAAAACCTTGAGCGCTTATTCCAACCGATGAACCTTCTGCGCGTCGCCGTGGCCGTGGCAGCCATCTCAATCCTCGTGGCCCTGCTCGTCTGGTACCCGCAGCCCCAGAGAGATGAGGGCGAGGCGAAAATAATAATCTCGCTGAACTTCGGGCAGGAAGTGCTCAAGGAGAGAACTGTAAAGGCCGGGCAGAGCGCGCTTGAAGCCCTGAAGGAAGTCGCCAACGTCAGCACATCCTACGGTGGCGGATTCGTGAGCGGTATAGACGGCATCAATTCCGACCCGTCGGAGAAGAAGGACTGGTTCTACTACATAAACGGATTCCTGGCAAATGTGGGCGCGAAGGACTACGTGCTTCGCGATGGCGATGTTATGCGCTGGGACTACCACGCCTGGGGAGATACTGGTATGCTCACGGCGGAACTCGCCGATTTTCCGGCGATGTTCACCCGCGGATACGGCGGAGAGGTTAGGAAAACGATAGTGGCCTACGATCCACAGCACGGGGCCGAGGCAAGGAGAATGGCGGATTACCTCCAGGCCCGAGGCGTGCATGTCTCGCTTATTCCCGCGGATGAGGTGGGAGAAGAGAAAAAGGTAGAAAATATCATAGTGGTAGGCCAGAACTCCACGCTCTTCAGCGAGATAAATTCCATGCAGGTGGACATGCCCTTCAGGATGGTAAACGGAAGGATAGTGGACTGGAAGGGGAATACGTATGAGGGAGCATACGCGGAGGCAATCCAATCTCCCTTCAACCCTAAGGGAAACTGGGCCTGCGAGAACATAGTCCTCGTGATAGCCGGCGATGACCTGAACGGCTGCATTGAAACCCTCCTCTCCGGCAAAGCTGGATTCTGGGTGCTCGTGGGTGATGGGCAGTGAGGATCAATCCATTCCTCGCCTTCATATGGCTCATCCTCGTCCTCTTTCTCTCCCTGCTCATAAGAGATCTGTCGGATCTGCTGATTCTTCTCGCCGTATCCGTTGCGCCCGTGGCATTGCTGCCCAGGGGTGTCTGGATTTCGTACATGAAGTACTCCCTCATCTCCGCGCTGTTCGTATTCCTGTTCAACCTGCTGTTCCTCGGCCCTGAGAAATTGGATTTCGCCCTGGCCATGGTATTCAGGTTCCTCGCGATAACCTCCGCCTTCGCCGTTTTCTCAACCGTAGCGGATTTCGAAGATATAATTGACATCGCGGAGAGGCTAAGGCTCCCGAGCAAAGCAGTGGCCAGTTTTGCCATATCAATGCGCTTCTTCCCCCAGGTCCTCAGGGACGCACGGGGAATAAAGGAGAGTATGGAGGCACGGGGCATCAGGAGGGAGGGTAAAGGATTGAAAAACAGGGTAAGGGCGAGGATCCCGGCGCTGTCCTCGTTGCTCCTAATCTCCCTGGAGAGGAGCATCATCGCCGCGGAGGCGCTGGAGATCAAGAGCTTCCCCTCCGCTAGGAGGAGGGCATGGAGAAGGAGGAAAATGAGCGCGTTTGAAATCGTTCTGTCTATTGTCCTCTGCTCCGATTTCATCCTCGGCGCAACCGCGTCCCACATACCCGGGCCCATGGGCATTGTGGCAGCGGCACTCCCGGCGACGGTCCTCCTGGGGGTGAGGAGATGATAGAATTCAGGGATTTCTCCTTCAGGTACCCCGGCGGCGATTATGCTCTTCACAACGTGAATTTCAAGGTGGAACAGGGAGAATTCGTCCTCCTGGCGGGTGATTCGGGCAGCGGGAAGAGCACGTTGCTTCGTGCCTTGAATGGCCTCATCCCCCATTTTTACTCGGGGGAGTACTGCGGAAAGGTGGTGGTTTACGGCCTTGATCCCAGAGAGATCCCGCCGAGGGAGATTTCCAGATATGTGGGCACAGTGCTCCAGGACCCAGAGAACCAGATCGTGATGAGCACCGTTGAGCGCGAAATCGCCTTTCCCCTGGAAAACGCGGGGTTGAAATGGGAGGAAATAGAGAAGAGGGTGGAGGACATCCTGGACCTCATCGGAATAAATCAACTGAGGGACAGGAAAGTGGATGAACTTTCAGGAGGGGAACTGCAGAAGGTAGCGATTGCGAGTGCCATGGCCATGCATCCCCGGGCGCTTCTCTTGGATGAGCCCACGAGCCAGCTGGATCCTAGGAGCGCAGAGGAGATCCTTAACCTCGTGACACGGTTCAACGAAGAGCTGGGAATAACTGTTATCATGGCTGAGCACAGGATGGAGAACACGCTGCACCGCGCGGACCGCCTGATCGTGCTGAACCGTGGAGAGGTCGTGGAGGATGGGGAGCCGAGGATCATCGCCTCCCGGGTTGACCTGGATTCCCTGGGCGTTGGGTATCCCCAGGTGTCCCGGATCGCGAGGATGCTGGGCGAGGAGTATCTGCCACTCACCGTGAAGGAGGCGTGGAAAACCCTCGGGAAAAAGATTAATCCGAGAGACGCGAAAATAACCGCGAAGGGGGGAGATAAAATCGTGGAGCTCAGAAGGGTGTCCTTCAGTTACGGATCAAGGAGAGTACTGGAGGGCATAGACCTGGACATACGCAGGGGAGAAGCCCTGGGGATAATTGGCAGGAACGGCTCTGGAAAGACCACTCTGGCGAAGGTCATCGCCGGGATCCTTGAGCCCCAGCGGGGCAGGGTGATATACAGGATCCCCAAGGATTCCTTGGGCATGGTGTTCCAGAACCCGAACCTGCATGTGATGGGAGACTCCGTGCGGGAGAATCTGGAGTACACTCTGAAAGCTCGCGGGGAAAACATGGAGAAGGTGAAGAGAAGCCTTGAATTCCTCCGCATAAAACATGTGGAGGACAGGAACCCCATGGACCTCTCGGGAGGGGAGAAACTCCTCATGGCACTGGGCACGGTGCTCGTATTCCAGCCAGATCTACTGATACTGGACGAACCTACGCGGGGGCTCTCCTGGAAACACAAGATGCACCTGGCAGGGATAATTGAGGAGTACAAGAGGGAGCACGGGGTTATACTCATCAGCCACGATATGGAGCTAGTAGCGAAGGTGGCGGACCGCGTCGCCCTGATGTCCTCCGGCAGAATAGTCCTGGAGGGAAGCACTCCGGACATGCTCTCCGGAACTTTGACCTTTTCCACGCAGGTGAACAAACTCGCTAATCTCATCGCGCCGGGGAGCAGGGCGCTCAGGGAGGAGGATGTGCTGTGAATATCAGGGCGATTTCAGTTCCGCTCACCCTCATCGCGCTGATTGCGATTACCCTGATCTTCGGTGGGTCCCTGGACCCTTACTGGGGAATAATTTCCCTCGTAACGCTGGTGGCAATTCTCACAGAGATGATGTTCATATTCGAAACCTCGCCCACCGGCTCAAAGGAGATCGCTTTCATAGCGATCCTGGGCGCGATTTCCGCAGCATCCAGGGTCCCGTTCGCCGGCATCCCTTCCATCCAGCCGAGCACATTTATAATTATGGTCACGGGAGCAGTTTTCGGCGCTTACGCGGGATTTATGGTGGGCATGGAAACTGCCCTCCTCTCCAACTTCTTCCTGGGACAGGGGCCCTGGACCCCGTGGCAGATGCTCGCCTGGGGCCTTGCGGGAATCGTGGGTTCATCGCTCCACAGGTGGATAAACAGAAGATCCTTTCCGTATGTGATTATGCTCGTATCCTTTCTCTACGCGTATGTGTACGGAATCATTATGAACCTGTGGTACTGGCTCGCCTTCGTTTTCCCCCACACCTGGCAGAGCTTTTTGGCGGTCTGGTCCCTCTCCATATATTTCGACACCCTCCACGCCATTGGCAACGTAATCTTCGCAGATCTCTTCGCGGTGCAGATGGTAAGGATTTTCAACAGATTCCGGACAAGGTTTTCGGTGTTCGCTCCAACCTCGCAAGGGGGCTTTGAATGCGGGAGCAAAACTTATTAATCTTAAAGTCTTCTTGCTGAAAGTAAAGAAAACTTGAAAGGTGATGGAAATGAAGGGATGGGAAATTGCGCTTGTGGCGTTGCTCGCCCTGGCCCTGCTGGTGCCTTCCGGGGCTCTGGCGTCCACCAGGCAAGGCGGGCCCGAGGTAACAGTCGTGATTCAGTTCGGGAACGGTGCGGTGATGAGTGCCAATGTTGTTCTGCCCCCGAACAACATCACCGCGCTTAAAGCCACGGAGCTCGCCTGCGAAAATATATCGATCGGGTTCCACTACACCTGGTACTCGGGCCTCGGGGGCCTGGTTGACAGGATCGGCTGGGAGAGCAACACGTGGCCGGGGGCCTACTGGCATCTATACATCATGGAGAACAACAGCGAGGGCTGGGTGCTCAGCAGCAGGGGCGCATCACAGATAAATATGAGTACGGGGGATGCAATCGCGTGGGTTTACACGGAAGATAACGCAAATTACGTGCCGCTGGAGAACATAAGCGCCCCGCCGGGGCACTACCAGGCCTCGTACATGTACCGCGGAAACGAAAATTCCACCGCATACTACTCCTCGGTATTGAACGTGAGCAGTCCCGTATGGAGCTTCAGGGGCAAATCCCAGTACGGCGGTTTCTACTCCACCCCCGCCGTGGCCCACGGAATGATATTCGCAGCCGATGATTCTGCGATCTATGCGATAGGTCCCGGGGGCGTGGAAGTGTGGAACAATTCACTGGGAGCAACGTACCAGTCCTCCCCCGCTGTCTTCGAGGACATGGTTTACATCGGAACGAAGGACGGATACATCCGCGCGTTCCACGTGGAGAACGGAACCCTCGCATGGGAGAAGAAAATAAGCGAGAATTCCATCGCCTCATCACCCAAGGTGGACGTGGTATCCGGGCGCAGGGTGGTGTTCATAGGGACCTATGAATCCTCTGCACCATGGGGTAAGATGTACGCTTTCGACGCTTTCACAGGCGAGGAGATGTGGAACGTTAGCCTGGATGGGGGAGTTTATTTCGGATCCTTCGCGTTGAGCTCTGGGAAGATAGTAGTGCCCCTCTCCGGGCATTACAACTCCAGCACCTGGTCCTTCGAGCCACCATACGGTATCGCGTGCATAAACGAGACGGACGGAAAGATCCTGTGGAACATCACATCCAGCGAGGCGGCGAAGTACTCCCCCATGATCGTGGACAGCACAATATACACACCCATGGGCTCCAGCCTGGTAGCCATGAATTTCAGCGGAGGAGTTGTATGGAACATCACCCTCAATGGCACCGTAAGCGCACCGGCGTACCATCATAGTATATACGTCGGCACGACCACAGGGCACATATACTCCCTATCCACCAACGGCACGGTGATATGGGAATCCACCGTAGACGGTGCGATTCAGAGCGGTGTCATTGTCACAGAGAACTCCGTGGTGGTCACCACGAACCAGCAGAACGCCTCGGTGTACATACTCAACGCCGAGAACGGTTCAATGGTGAGAGAATTCAGCGGGGCTAACTTCTCCTGGCTTCTGGC
>WAOY01000214.1 GCA_015520985.1 DHVE2 group archaeon | reverse complement strand
TCATTATAGCGCCTGTGGGTGGCTGTTACTGCCGAGAAGTTAGGGGCGAATTGAAAGAGATATTCGTGTCCGATGAAAACAGAACAGTAAGGTTTGAAGTCCATCTCGAATACCCTGAGAAGGTAAGCGACTGGACTCGCTTATACATATCCCTCAACATCTCCGGCAAATATTTTGCCTTGCGTTATATGGGGACCGAGGGGACTTGGAAAAATGGGAATTACACAGCAAAAATTGTTGATGTGAACAGCAACGGGGTTATTGATTCTGGGGATTACCTCATTATCCATTCCAACAGTGCTCCATTTAAAACTGGCGATGGTATAGTGATTACCGTGTCCGGGATATGTAGCGGTATATACACAACCATAGTGGTGGGGTGAGTAAAAATGAAAAAATCCCTGAAAATATTGGTCGCCGTTGCGATTATAATCGCCATCGTGCTTATTGCGCTGACGGCGTACGTTATGCTCGCGGGTGTTGGAGGGTGTCCGTGCAATTTCATAAGCGGTAAATTGACGCAAAAGTCCATCTCTGCTGATGGAAAAACAGTGGAATTTGTGATAACCCTCACAAATCCGTACCAGGTCACCAACAGGAGCTGGATAACTATATTTGTGAATGCAAGTGGCCAGGTGGAGGAGCTGAAATATAATTCTACAAAAAACGTGTGGCTATCTGAGAATTACACCGCGGAGATAATCGATAACAATAATGACTGCGTGGTGAACTCTGGCGATATCCTCGTGGTGCATTCTATCAAAAAATTCAGTGGCGAAGATAAGGTGGGAATGTGCATCCTTGGCTATGGACGCGAGATATGGACCCAGGTTCGCCTATCGTAAACCCTAACTTAACGATAAAACTTAACGAATCGTAAAGGTATCGTTAAGTTAATTTCTCCAC
This sequence comes from DHVE2 group archaeon, assembly GCA_015520985.1. Classification (GTDB taxonomy): domain Archaea; phylum Thermoplasmatota; class Thermoplasmata; order Thermoplasmatales; family Aciduliprofundaceae; genus JAADDK01. Next base: position 2,915 of record WAOY01000214.1, on the reverse strand, counting down.
CTCGACCCACGTGCTGTGCAGCGCCGTGCCCCGATACTTCACGCTTGAGGCGTCGCTCACCAGGAAATTGACGTTCCTCCCGGTGAGGGAGTGCCAGAAGGCCTTGTACATAAGCGCGATTCCCCTCGGGATATCTCCGCTCAGGTGCACCTCAGTGGTTATTTCCCCGAATTCGCTGTGAACTCTAACTTTATCTCCTTCCTTTATCCCCCTCTCCCGCGCGTCCTCTGGGTTGAGATGGATCCTCGTGTCCTCCCGGCGCATGGTGTTGTGGTATTGCGAAGACACCGTGTAGAAGTATGTGGCGCTTATGAGCTTCAATCCCCGTCCCTCATGCTTCTCGTACCTGGGCGGTGCCCGTATCTCAATTTTCCCGCTCTCCGTGGTGGGCTCCAGGCTCGTCAGGGGGACCTTGATCACCTTCTTTTCCCTCAGCTCCTCCAGGCTCAGCCCGATTTCACGTAGGACCCGATCCGCCATACTCTCCTCTTCCTCGTAGAGGTAGGGATTGTCCAGACCGAGATACCTGGCAAGGAGCTTTGCGACCTCCACGTTGCTCTTTCCGTGCAGCGAAGTAACCTTCTCATTAACCGCGACGTACCTGTGGTAATAGGAATCAGCCAGGTCGAACCTCTCGAAGAAGGTGTTCGCTGGAAGCACAACATCGGAGTAAAGGGCGGTGTCAGTCAGGAACACATCGTGCAGCGCGATGAAGACATCACTGGACAATATTGCGTCCCTCAGCCTCTTCTGGTTCGGGAGCGTTGCGAGGGGATTGGTGTCATAAATGAAGATGAATTTGATGCGCCCATCCTCTATGGCGTCAGCGAGCTCTAACTGCGTGATCCTGTATCCCTCCTCCCTGCGCAGAAATTCGCCGCGAACATAGTTCCGCGGAAGCGTGCGGTTGCTGTATATGAACCCGCGCATCTTTCCCGCCAGCGCCGGGAGAAGCGAAATCGCCTTCACCGCCTCGCCGCCGTTGAGCGTCCTCTGGAACCCGTAGCCTATGTGTATCACGCCCCTCTTCTCCCAGTACTCCTCCGCGATTTTCCTTATCTCTCCCTCGCCTATTCCCGTTTCCGAGGAGATGAAGTCCATGCTCAGCCCCCGGAGGTAATCACGGAGGGATTCAAAGCCGGCCACGTGTTTCTCCACGAATTCCGCGTCGTACATCCCCTCCTCCACCATGACCTTCGCAATGCCAAGGGCGAAAAGAACGTCGCTCTCCGGACGTATCACTATTCCCCTATCTGCCCTCTTCACAGTCTCGCTCCTCAGCACGTCCACGGCCCATGTCTCCAGTCCGAGCCTCTTCGCCAGGGCGAAGCCGTGCATGTTCGTCCACGCCGCGTTAATGCCCCAGTACACTATTAATTTCTCCCCTGACAGCATCTCTGGGTCCATGCCCTGCGCATCCCCGTAAATTTCCTTCAGTGCCTCCTCCCCGCTCCTGTCGCATATCACGTCCTCCACTATGCTCGCATTGAGATAGTTGAACAGGCGGTGGGGGAAGTTCGCATTCAACAGGCCCCGATCTCCATAGTAGTAATGGAGGAGGATCGCCCTCGGGCCATGCTCTCGGATCACCTCTCTCATCTTCCCCGCAATCTTCCTCATTGCCACGTCCCATCCCACGGCGGAGAACTCGGAGGAGGGCTTTTCTCCCCTTCGTACGAGGGGATCCTTCAACCGCTCCCCGCTGTGGAACCACTCGCTCAGGTGATACCCCTTCGGACACAGAAAGTTCGAAGTCACCCCGTTCTCCGGGTTGGGCCTGACCACGAGTTTTCCCCCTCTGAATTCCGAGATCAGGGCGCAGGTGTCGTAGCAGTCCCGCATGCAGACGCTGTGCATCCATGCATCATGGGGATATGGGGTAAAAACATGCCGCAAAGTTTGAAATCACTGTTTCGCATGCCCCCATGTGAAGGGGATCCACCTCGCAATAGCAGTCTCTTTGGCCGTGTTCTTCGTCCTCGTAGCCGCATACTTTTCATTCTTCTACACCTGCCCCTGCTGCTCCCGCGAACTGGAGGGCAAAGTGATGTTCCTCGCATCCATGTCCAATCGTACCGACGTGGTGGTGGAGTACCGCATAACTTCACCCCCGACGAGCAATGCCAGCGACGTGCACCTGGAACTCATCCTGGGCGATTTCCGAGTGCCCCTGTATTTCTCGGATGGGGCTTGGACGGGGTACCTAGGCAACACCACCTACGTGGCCACATGGAACGACACGGATGCCAGCGGCTCTGTGGATTCCGGCGATCGCTTCACGATCTCCTGCTCTGGCCCTAGAGAGTTCCGCAGCGGCGATTCCCTCGTTGTATCAGTCACGGGGTACCACGGCTGGAGAGAAGCGAGCTTTTACTTCCCGTGATTCGCATCCCTCCGGGCGTCTGGCGACGAATCTCATCGCCTGCGCATCGAAATTCCTGTCAGGGGTGAAGTTTATAATACCTGCCGCGCATGGCGTGGTGGTGATATTATGCTGGAAGAGGTCGGCAGGCTTGAAGAACTGGTGAGGAAGCACACAGAATGGTTCAGGGATTCGCTGCCCATGATCGCCTCGGAGAACCTGATAAGCCCCCTGGCGATGAGGTACCTCATAAGCGATCTACATAACCGCTACGCCGAAGGGCTTCCCGGGAAGAGGTACTACCAGGGGAACATATACGTGGACGAGATCGAAAGATTGACCACGGATCTGGCGAAGAAACTGTTCAACGTGCCCTACGCGGACGTTCGTCCTGTGAGCGGAACCAACGCTAATCAGTCGGTAATTTTCGCTCTTCTCAAACCCGGGGATGTTATGACGGGACCACCCCTGCAGGGGGGAGCGCATATCAGCAGTGCGAAGTTCGGCGCGGTGGGAATGAGAGGAGTGAACAAGATAGAGTATCCCTTCGATG